>JBFYYZ010000099.1:0-15437 GCA_041309745.1 Bacillota bacterium
AGCTTTAACTCGTTAATATGGGTCGTCGCTACGGTTAACACGCCCCTGGCAGTCAGTTCGGAAAGAACAGCCATCGCCAGGGCAGCCCCTTCGGAAGGATCGGTCCCGGCTCCCAACTCATCGAACAATACCAGGCTGTGCGACCCGGCAGCTTCAAGAATATCAATAATGTTCTTCATGTGTCCGGAAAAAGTACTGAGTGACTGGGCGATGCTCTGTTCATCTCCGATATCAGCCCTGATCCGGTTAAAAACAGTAAGCCTTGTGCCCTGCTCCGCCGGGATGTGCAACCCACTCTGAGCCATAACGCTGAGCAATCCGATTGTTTTAAGGGTTACTGTTTTGCCTCCTGTATTCGGGCCGGTGATTACCAGGGTCGAAACCTGTTCATCTATTCTCACCGTTAGGGGAATTTTCTCCCCCGGCAGCAGGGGATGCAGGGCGTTAATCAGATAGATTTCCGATGAGGCATCGGCTTCCAGCAGTAAAGGCTCCACACCGCTTAATTTTAAACTTAAGCGGCCTCTGGCAATGATAAAATCCAATTCACCGTAAAGAACAATATTCTGCGTCAGATCAGCTTCGGCAGCGGCAACCAAGCTGCTCAGGCGGTAGAGAATTTTTTCAATTTCCTGTTCCTCCTGACGCTGCAAAGATACCAGATCATTTTGCATTCTGACCACCGGCAGCGGTTCAATGAAGAGGGTTGCACCGCTGGCAGATTGATCATGAACCACACCGTCAAGCTGCTGCCTGTACTCCTGCTTTACCGGCAACACATAACGGCCGCTGCGGATCGTAACCAGCGCTTCCTGCAGGTAACGCCTGTATTTTGAACTGCGAATATAATCCTCGAGTTTATCGCGGATCTTATTCTGCAGGTTTTGCTTTTTGGCCCGGATCGAAGCGAGCTCGGGAGAAGCGCTGTCGAGAATATTGCCATCTTCATCTATCGCTTTCTCCAGCTGGGAGCCAAGTTCAACTGCAGGCTTAATCAGTGTTGCCTGTTCAGCCAAAAGCGGGTATAGTTCAAGATAATCGCCCTCCCTGAAAAACTGCGGCCACCGGCGGGCGGCCCGGATAAAGACTTTAACCCTGGCCAGATCCGCCCCATAGAGTAAAGCCCCTTTCGCAGCCCTGGACAAGAGAGGTGTAATGTCTTCAACCGCAGCAGGAGCAAAAGTGCTGCGCGCACATAGCAGCCTTGCTTCACCGGTTTCTTTTTGTCTTATTTTAACCAGGGCCAGGTCGGCCAGTGGCTCCAGTTCGGATACCTTTGACAGCCCCATCGGTGATACGGTCAAGGTTGCCAAATCCTGACGGATCCGGTCAAATTCAAGTATTGCTATCTCTCTACTTCTGATAACCTCAGCCACAGATTCCCTCCTAACTTACGTGACAAAGGTAATGGCCAAGGAGCGCCCTGGCCACTTCTACGATATTTCTTTGAAAAAACTGCAGTCCTAAGTCTTCCGGTTCAGGTAAAGCTTCACTACCAGATCTGCTGCTATTTTGTTTTAGTCATTCAGACTGAGAAAATAGTTAAGCAAGATCTCCTGCAGCCGGACTGCGGTTGGGGTTAGATAATGATCGGCGATAAAAACTACTTCGGATTGCTCAAGCGCCTCCATGAAAAGCTGAAGCGGGATTAACTTCATGCCGGCTATGATCATATAAACAAAGGCAATCCCGATCAGCGCTCCCAGAATAGCGCCACCGATCCGGTTGAAAAAACCGATTACCGGCACCTTGTTAACCCAACGAAAACCTCCGGAAATAAGCCGAAAGAGCAGGCTTAAAACCAGGAACAAGATTAGAAAAGCAATTACAGCGGCAATCAGCTGTGGCGCTTTTTCAACGGCAACTTCCAGCCCGAAGCTTTCGATCAGCTCATGGTGGGGAATAATATCTTCAGGGTTGATGTAATCCGCCAGAAGACCGCTAAAGTGGCGGCTACCCCAGAAGGATAAAATAATCACGATAAAAAAGCCGATCAGATCAAAAAGCTGTTTGATCAGACCGCGAAAGAAACCGTTTGCCAGGTGAAGAAAGAAGACGACCAGTAAAAGGATATCAAACCAGTTCATCCCCTTCTTCCTTTCTTTCTGCTGGCGGCATCGATTTATCCTGCTCAGCTTTCAGCTTTAAAAGTTCGTCGGCCAGGTTTAAGGCCGCCAGCACAGCAATCCTGTGCCTGCTCATCTGAATATTACTTTCCGCCAGTTTGCGCATCAGGCGATCAACATAACGGCCGACTCGATCCATTTCGTCTGCGGAAGAAGTGCCTCTAAGAACATAATCCTCCCCCATAATGGAAATTGTAACTCTGTTCTTTTCTTTATTATCCATGAGTCAAGCCTGCTTTCTTCCCAGTTGAAAGCCACCGGCTACTAATTTCGCGATTCAGGATCTTAAATCCTGCTTGATCAGCTGCGCAAGGTAGCCCCGAGACCAAACAGGGCTTCTTCAATTTTACTCTGAGCGGCATTAACTTCCGCTTCGGTGAGAGTGCCTTCATCTCTTCTGAAAACAAGCGAATAGGCCAGGCTGCGTTTACCTGCCGGAACCTGTTTTCCTTCATAGAGATCAAAAAGCCTGACAGCGTAGAGTAGCTCGCCTCCGACAGCCCAGATCGCCTCTTCCAACTTCGCAGCGCTAACCTCCTTTGCGACCACTACGGCCAGATCGCGATTGGCTGCCGGGAAACGAGGCAACGGGACCATCCGCGGCACCAGGTTAGCTTTCCTGAAAAGCGGGTCCAGTTCAATTTCTGCCAGTGTAACCGGTTGCTCCAAATCAAAATCAGCAGCCACATCCGGGTGCAAATCACCGATAAAGCCGATCTTTTCCCCGTCAAGCAGCAGTTGTGCGCTGCGAGTCGGATGGGTAAAGAGCTCTGCCCGGTCTATATAGGTTATCCCCTCAATTTGCAGCCGCTTAAAAATCAGCTCTAGAGCCCCCTTGATCTCATAAAAGCCAGCTTGGCGTGAAGGAACTACCCAGTTGGGTTCCGGAGCAAGGCCGCTGACCAGTAAGGTTAACCTTTCCGTTTCTTCAGGAAGGTTTTTGATCGGCAGCTCCTTCGGGGTGTAAATTATGCCGAGTTCGAAGAGTTGCATATTCAGCTCACGGTAGCTAATATTCTGCTGCACCGCTTTCAGCAAGCCCGGGAGCAAAGTTGTGCGCATCACCGCCTGTTCTTCGGAAAAAGGATTCTGGACCGGGATCAGGCGCAAACGCGGATCGTCCCCGGTAATTCTCAGTCGGTTCAGGTTGGCCGGGTTGATAAATGAATAGGTGATGCATTCGTAAAAACCGCAGGAGACCAGAAGATCCCTGACCATCGTTTTTAACCGCTCCGCTAATGATTCACGGTTCTCAATCAGTTCACCGCGGGGCAAGGTCGTCGGCACCCGTTCATAGCCGTGCAACCTGACGATCTCTTCTATCAGATCCTCCTCGATGAGGAGATCCGGTCGGCGCAGGGGGACAGTAACCAGAAGCAGATCTTCTTCTATCTGCTCCAACTGTAGCCCCAATCGCTTTAAAATAGACATGATCTCTTCTTTTGCTATATCCATGCCCAGAATCTTATTAACCCGTGATGGTTTAAGTTGAACCGGCCATGGTTTAACGGTTGAGCTGTTGATATCAATAAGACCATGTAAAACCTTGCCCCCAGTCAGTTCTCCGATCAGGTAGGCAGCACGATTTTGCGCTTCAAGCACCGCTTCATGATTAACTCCTTTTTCAAAGCGCTGTGAAGCCTCAGAAGGAAGGGTAAAACGACGGGCTGTAAGTCTGATATTTTTGGGATTGAAGGCTGCAGCTTCAATTAAAACAGCCCTGGTTGCCTCTGTAATTTCAGTATTTTCACCACCCATCACACCGGCCAGGCCAACTGCTTTATTACTGTCGGCAATAACCAGCACCTCGGAATCGAGTTCTCTTTTTACCCCATCTAAGGTAATCAGCGCTTCACCATCCTTCGCTCTCCTGACAATAATCTCGCTGTCAGTTAACAGATCAAGATCGAATGCATGCAGCGGCTGTCCGTATTCCCACATAACATAGTTGGTAATATCAACCACATTACTGATTGGCCTAATCCCGGCTTTTAGCAGCCTCAGCTGCATCCAGAGCGGTGACTTTTCGATTGTTATCTCCTCAATCGCCCTTGCCGTATAACGTGGACACCATTCGGGGTCCTCGACCGTCACCTGAAAAAAGTCTTTCAACTGTCTTCCGCCTTCAACCGGTTCGCATGATGGGAAAACTACCTGAGCTCCTGTCAGAGCAGCCACCTCATGGGCAACGCCGATCAAACCGAGACAATCGGAACGATTCGGGGTCAGATCCAGGTAGAGAATCTCCTCATCAAAACCCAGCAAGCGGTCAACCGGTGCACCGAGCGATGCATCCTCTTCAAGAATTAAAATTTCATCTTCAGCGCCAAGTTCCAGCCCAAGCTCCTGGGCTGAGCAGAGCATCCCTGAAGATAAAACACCGTAAAGTTTGGCTTCCGCGATTAATCTTTCACCGGGCAGCTTTGAACCGGGCTTGGCAACCGGAACCTTATCTTTCGCTTTAATATTGTGGGCTCCGCAGACAATATTTAGAATTGAGTTCCCGGTGTCAACTTCAACCAGGGTCAGATTGCTGCGTCCTGGATGCTGCTCCACTTTTTTGACCTGCCCCACAACTACTCCTGGAAGATCAGAACCAAACCTTTCAACAACCCCCACTTCAATACCCGAAAGGGTCATTAAATCAGCCAACTGTTGGGCGGTCATCCCCGGATCAACATATTCTTTTAGCCATTGGTACGGCACCTGCATCTAGATCTCCCCCAGTATAATATTTTCAGAGTGGAACTTATTTTTAAGCGAACTGCTTTAGAAAACGCAAATCATTGGTAAAAAACAAGCGCAGATCGGCGATACCGTATTTGAGCATCGCTATCCGTTCCACCCCCATGCCAAAGGCATAACCGGTAACCTGTTTCGGATCGTATCCGGCCACTTCGAGCACCCGGGGGTGAACCATACCGGCACCCAAAATTTCCAGCCACCCCGTATCACTGCAAACCCGGCATCCTTTGCCTTCACACATGATGCATGATATATCCACCTCGGCGCTCGGCTCGGTGAAAGGAAAGAAACTGGGCCGGAGACGAATCTTCTGCTCCGGGCCAAACATTTCCCGGGCAAAAAGCAGTAGAGTTCCTTTAAGATCCGCAAAAGTGATGTCGTGATCGACAGCCAGCCCTTCAACCTGATGAAACATCGGAGAATGCGTAGCATCGTCATCGCGGCGGAAAACCTTACCCGGGGCAATAATCCTTACCGGCAGCGACGGAGCAAGTTTTTCCATCACCCTAATCTGCACCGGAGAGGTATGGGTCCTGAGCAGGTATTCCGGAGTAATGTAAAAGCTGTCCTGCATATCCCGGGCCGGATGGTCGGCTGGAAAATTAAGAGCTTCATAGTTGTAATAATCGCTTTCAATCTCCGGACCATGGGCTACCTGGAAGCCGAGACCGATAAAAATCTCCTTGATTTCATCGGTAATCAGGGTCAGAGGGTGTTTCTGGCCCAGCGAGGTCGGGCGCCCGGGAAGGGTTATATCAATCCGCTCTTTTGCCCATTTATCTCCCAGCGATGCATCGCGCAATAACTGCTCTTTGCCCAGAAAAAGCATTTCAAGCTCAAGGCGCAGCGCGTTGGCCGCACTGCCCACTTTAGGGCGCTCTTCAAGGTCTACAGAACCCAGGCTGCGCAGCAGAGTCGTCAGCTCGCCTTTCTTCCCAAGAATGCGGATTTTAATTTCTTTTAGAGCTTCAATATTTTCCGCAGCCTTAATTTTAAGACGCGCTTCATTTTCCAATTCCTTCAGCTTCTGCAGCATTCTTAACACCTCCATAAATAGAAAAACCCTCTCGACGAGGGACGAAAGCATGCTTCCGCGGTACCACCCAGCTTGGCTTATTTTAAAGTACGAAAGCCCGCTTGGCATCTTTAACGGGATGAGCGTCCACTACCTACCAGGTTTCTTTAAACCCTTCAGCGGGAAGTTCCGGAGCGAACTTCAACCGACAGCACCGGGCCGGCTTGCAGTTTGAGGCCGCACCTCCCTGAACGGTGCCGGTATCGGCTTACTTTTCTCCTTCATTACTCTTTCTATTCAACAATAAAAGCATTATAGCATCTGTGTCCAATCGCTTCAAGTTTTAGCTGCAGATTTTTGGCGCCTGATCTCAAAAAGAATAATACCGGCTGCTACAGCCGCATTTAGAGATTCTACAGAATCCTTTAGGGGAATTGATGCCACCAGGTCAGCCATCGACAGTAGCTCTGCCGCAACACCGTTAGCTTCATTGCCGATAATCAGGGCCACAGGCTTTTTATTATAAGCCGCCGACCAGTAAGGATGATCGCCACCCCCGGCAGCCGCTACGATTAAAAACCCTTCCTCTTTCAACTTAGCAAGCAGCTGTTTGGTATCGCTGACCTCCCGGATGCCGATTCTAAAAATCGACCCTGCTGTTGACCGCAATACCTTTGGGCTGTAAGGATCGGTGCAGCACTCGGTGCAGAACAGCAGATCGGCCCCGGCTGCAACGGCAGTCCGAATTATGGTTCCCATGTTGCCAGGGTCCTGGATCCGATCCATTATAAGGACAAGATCGGTGTCACTGCTTATAATATTATCAACCCTGTCTTTGAATAAATAAGGAACAATAGCCGCAACCGCCTGCGGTGTTTCCGTATCTGTTATTTCACTAAACAAGATAGCTGGGATCACTATTAATCTGATTGAATCGGGAATTAATGCAATCCATTTTCCATTCTTTCCGCAATAATATTCCTCAGCAGTAATAACTACCTCCGGAAGAATACCCATTTTCAGGGCCGCACGGATCAGGTTGGGCCCTTCGATAGCCAAACTGTTCGTATGCTGCCGAAAACGACGGCTCCTTTTAAGTCGCTGGTATTTCTTGATAATCGGATTCTGCAAGCTGGTAAGTGATTCCATCAGAATTTAGATCCAACCCATTTTCTTTAAATCACTATTAGTCCCTGCGGCAATAATAATGTCACCCTCTTCAATTGAATCAACTGCAGCCGGCGTAATATTGGTCTTATCGCCATCGCTGCTACGAATGGCTATAATAGCTATACCGTTACGAGCTCTCAAATCAAGCTCTCCCAGGGTTTTACCGATCAACTCTTCTGTTGCTATTAGTTCGACAATGCTGTAATGATTAGACAGATCAAATAGATCGACGATTGAAGGAGCAAGGATGCTATGTGCCAGCTTTTTCCCCATGTCCTGCTCTGGATAAACAATCCTATTAACTCCGATTTTTTTTAATACCCTGCCATGCAGCTCGGTTTGAGCCTTGGCTACCACATACTGTGCTTTAAGCTCAATCAACAAGATTGCAGCCATGATGCTACTATGCATGTCACTGCTGATCGCAAGCACCACGGCATCATAATTCTCGATACCCAGAGCACTCAAAACCCTCTCTGACGATGCATCAGCCTGTACTGCATTAGTAACCTGAGAACTGATACTCTGGACCAGCTCTTCACTGCTATCTAACACCATTACATCATGACCTGAATCATAAAGAGTTTTTGCAACACTGCTGCCAAACCTGCCCGCTCCGATTACTAAGAACTGCTTACCCATTTTTACGCCCCCAATCAACGTAATTATTTAACCGATCATTAGATTTTCTTCGGGATAACGCAACAATCCGGCTGCTTCCTTTTCCCAGGCCAGGGCCATTAATAAAGAGAGTGGACCAACCCTTCCGCCCAGCATGGTAAAAATAATCACCAACTTGCTTGGATCGCCTAATTGCGGAGTGATTCCGGTTGATAACCCGACTGTCCCAAATGCCGATATCGATTCAAATAGTAGTGCTATGAAATCACTTCTTTCAAAAATGGTCAGCAATAAAGTGGAAACAAAAATAAGAATCATTGCTGCACTGATAATAGAAACAGCACGCATTATCTGGTATAAGGGAAATCTACGGTAGTAAAATACCGGCTCACGACGACCCCGAATCATGTTGATAAGAGTAATAAATACCACTCCAACTGTCGTTGTTTTTACTCCTCCTCCGGTCGAGGTTGGTGAAGCACCAATAAACATCAGAACCATTATTACCAGTAAAGTAGAGTGATTCATCAATTCTGTTCTTACTACATTAAACCCGGCAGTTCTTGGTGTGGCCGCTGAAAAGAAAGAAGTAAATATCTTCTCAACAATTGTCAGTCTACCAAGAGTCTCGGGGTTGTTATATTCCAAAACCAAAATTAACAAAGTGCCCCCCAGAAGAAGGGCCGCGGAAATATAAAGAACCAGGTAAGAATGCAAAGAGAGCCGGTGTTTGAATTGAAAACGATTGGTCAGCTCTAGGATCACTGTAAAACCCAACCCGCCTAAGATGAAAAGGACCAGAATTGTGCCGTTGACTAAATAGTCAGCAGGTTTCAAAGTCAGGCTGGTGTAACCACCGAGGAGATCAAAACCGGCATTACCAAAAGCAGATACAGCATGAAAAAGAGCGACAAAAAAACCATGATGCAAACCTAGCTGAGGAACATAGCGGAGAGACAGCATTATTGTGCCAATCAAAACAAAAAATACAGTCATCATAAAAACATTTAAAACCAGCTGAGGTAAGCTGCCAATAGAATCTTGCCCCATTATCTCTTTAACAATCAGGCTCCGTCTCAAAGTGATCCGTCTGCCCAAAAAAATAAATATAAGGGTAGTCATGGTCATAAAACCAAGAGCGCCACAAAAAATTAGAATCATGATAATTATTTGGCCAAAAAGTGAATAGAAAGAGCCGGTGTCTACAACGACAAGGCCTGTAACACAAACAGCCGAAGCTGAAGTAAAAAGGGCATCGATGTAGCTTAATTCTCCGGCGACTCGCGCCGCAGGTAAGCTCAGCAATAATGATCCGATAAATATTAATCCAATAAATCCGGCTGCCATAACGCGGGCCGGATTTATTATTTTTGCCCTTTTCATTGAGATTAATCATCTCCGTGGAGCTTGATTATTATTGAAACAACAGGCACATTAGAATTAATTTAGTTGTTGGCTTTAGCCAACTCAACCAACTGGGCAAAAGCATTCTTATCTCTTACAGCCAGATCGGCGAGCACTTTACGGTTGATCTGAACATCGGCTTTTTTCAGGCCGCTAATGAAGCGACTGTATGAAATACCGCCATTTCTGGCCTCGGCGTTGATCCTGGCTATCCACAACTTGCGAAAATCGCGTTTGCGCTGTCTACGGTCGCGGTAGGCATAAGTCAGCGATTTAATAACCTGTTCTTTTGCTACCCTGAAAAGTTTGTTTTTAGAACCATAATAGCCTTTGGCCAGTTTTAATATCTTCTTCCGCCGTTTGCGGGCCACATTACCTCTTTTTGTGCGAGGCATAATCAATCATCCTCCTACTAATCAGCTTAAAAACGAACTCAAATCTGCATTTACAAAATAGTTACTTCTAATTTTTCTAAGGAATAAGCAGCCTTACCCGCTTAAGGTCTGCCGGTTTTACCAGGGTTGACTTGCGTAAACGTCTGATCCGGCTTGAGCTTTTCTTGCCTGTAAGGTGGCTGGCAAAAGCGCGGTAGCGCTTAATCTTGCCGGTACCGGTTTTTTTAAAGCGCTTTGCAGCACCACGATGGGTCTTCATTTTAGGCATGCTGAATACAACCTTCCTCTACTATGAATTTGGCGTTAAGATCATGATCATGTTGCGCCCTTCCTGCTTGGCGGGCTTTTCGACCGAACCGTAATCAGCAAGATCCTGGGCCAACTGCTTGCAGAGTCGCTGGGCAATCTCGGGGTGGGTTATTTCCCTGCCTCTGAACATGACTGTTACTTTAACCTTATCACCGTTTTCAAGAAACTTTTGCCCCCGCTTCGCTTTTACGTCAAAGTCGTGTTTGTCAATATTCGGGCGCAGTTTAATCTCTTTAATCGTTGTAACTTTCTGGTTCTTCCTGGCTTCGCGGTCACGCTTGCTCTGCTCGTACTTGTGTTTGCCATAATCCATTAATCGGCAAACCGGAGGACGAGCGCTTGGCGCCACATTAACCAGATCAAGCTTTTTCTTACTGGCCAGCTCAAGAGCTTCGTCTGTTTTCATCACCCCAAGCTGAGTGCCGTCCGCATCAATCACTAAAACTTCCCGGGCATTAATTTGTTCATTGACGAACAAATTTTTACTAATTTCTTTTCACCTCCATAAAAAATATAAGAGCAGGGGTTGGCCACCTGCTCTAAAATATCCTCAATCTTTATGGATAACCCGGACTGCACATTGAAGGCCTCAGGGTGAGAAGCGGTGGCTTCTGCTTTTATAATCAATATTTACATTCCTGAATATAACAGAAAAAACAGCTCCGGTCAAATTGTTTTTTCCGCAATTTCTTTTTTCAGGTCTGAAATGAAGACATCTAAACTGCCGCTACCAAGATCTCCTTTTTCACGATGCCTGATTGCCACTTCACCATTTTCCACTTCACGATCTCCGACAACCAGCATATAAGGGGTTTTCTTCAACTGAGCTTCCCGAATCTTATATCCCACTTTCTCATTTCGCTCATCGATCGTAACCCTTAGCTCCTCTTCTTTCAGGCGTTCGATAATCTGGTTGGCATAAGCATGGCTTCGTTCAGTTACCGGAATAACCGTTGCCTGAACAGGAGCCAGCCAGGCCGGAAAAGCGCCTCCATAATGTTCTATTAACAGGGCAAAGAATCGCTCCATCGAACCGTATACCACCCGGTGAATAACCACCGGCCGGTGTTTGGCCCCGTCTTCTCCTATATAGGTCAGATCAAATTTTTCAGGCATTTGAAAATCGAGCTGAATTGTGCCGCACTGCCAGCTGCGGCCGAGGCAGTCCTCAAGGTGAAAATCGATCTTGGGCCCGTAAAAAGCCCCATCACCTTCGTTGATCTTGAAAGTAATTTCCTTATCTTTTAGGACCTTTTCAAGAATGCCTGTTGCCTTATCCCACATTTCGATTGAACCCATAGCTTTTTCAGGCCTGGTGCTCAGCTCAACCCGGTAGTCAAAACCGAAGATCCGGTAGAAATGATCCATCAGCTCAATTATACCGGCTACTTCGCCCTCAATCTGCCCGGGCAGCATGAAAATATGGGCGTCATCCTGAGTAAAAGTACGTACCCGCATCAGGCCGTGAAGCGTTCCTGAAAGTTCATGACGGTGAACAATACCCATCTCGGCAATACGGCGAGGCAAATCCCTGTAACTGTGCATCCTTGAGCCGAAAACGAGCATCGCTCCGGGACAATTCATCGGTTTGACGATAAAATCCTGTTCATCAATTTTTGTAAAATACATATTCTCACGATAGTGATCCCAATGGCCCGATTGCTCCCAGAGGGTCCGGTTCAGAATCAGCGGGGTCTTGATTTCTTCATAATCTGCCAAGCGATGTTCTCGCCTCCAGAAATCAGCGAGCTCCTGCCAGATTATCATACCGTTGTTGTGCAAAAAGGGGAATCCTGGGCCTTCTTCATGCAGGCTGAACAGCTCAAGTTCGCGACCCAGTTTGCGGTGGTCGCGTTTCTTGGCCTCTTCAAGCATGTTCAGATAATGTTCCAGACGATCCTTGTTTGGAAAGGCGGTGCCGTAAATACGCTGCAGCATGGTGTTATGCTCGTCTCCACGCCAGTAAGCACCTGCCAGGCTGGTTAGCTTAAATGCTTTTACCATTCCAGTGTGATTTAAGTGTGGGCCGGCGCAGAGATCGATAAATTCATCCTGCTCGTAACAGCTAATCACCACATCTTCGGGCAGATCGGCAATCAGCTCTAATTTATAATCTTCGTTCTTGGCGCGAAAGATCTCTTCCGCCTCTTCGCGGCTCATTTCACGGCGCCGGATCTGTTTTCTCTCCTTGATAATCTTTTTCATCTCGGCTTCGATGGCCGGCAGATCATCGGCTGAAATCGGTTCCTCAAATTCAAAGTCATAATAAAAACCATTTTCAATCGCCGGGCCGATCCCCATCTTCGCTGACGGATAAAGCCTCTTAACCGCATGAGCCAAAATGTGACTGGCGCTGTGTCGGTAGACCGCTGCTCCCTTTGGTGAATCAAAATCAACAAAACTGATCGTGCTGCTCTCAGCCAGGGGCAGGTTAAGATCACATTCTTTACCATCAACCAATACAGCAATCAGGTCTTTATTCTCAGCAGTTTTTTCCCGGTAGAGTTCCATACAGGTCGTACCGTCGGGGTAAAGTCCTTCCTCCCCGTTATCAAGCATTACTTTTATCGACAAGGACTCTTCGCCTCCTTTAACGCATGAACAGCATCAAAATATTATTACTGTACTAATAAAAAATATGATAAAACGTGGCTCTGCGACTGTCAAGGCACGCCAACTACCCTCTCAAATTGATCGCTTTCGGCACAATTTCGATTTCCACAGGGGCTCGACCGGGCTGCTCACCATCCAAATCGAGCAGGGCTTCTCCGGAGGCCTCAACCTTCACAGACTTACCTTGCAGGCTGGTGATGCGTGGATGGCTTAAGTGAGTGCCTTTGTAGACCCGCGGCAGGCTGAGCAAAAGGTTGATCTTGCTCAAATCTTTTAATATAACGATATCAAAAAGACCGTCATCTACAAGCGCATTGGGGGCAATGCACATCCCGCTGCCGAAATAGCGTCCGTTGCCAAAAACAACTACGGTAACCGGTTCGTTACAAACCTCTTCCCCGTCAACGCTGATCCTCATATCCTGATTTTTATAGAGAATGAGGGTGACCACGGTTGCCCAGAGAAAGGAGATAAAACCGCCAAGGGCTTTACTGGTTTTATTGACCCTGTCAACTGTTGCCCCGTCTAACCCCAGGCCGGCTACATTAATGAAGTAACGCACCTCCGGTAAACCCTGATTGTTTATAAAAGAGGCCCGGCCAAGATCAACCGAGTGGACAGGACTGTTAACTATATGTCTAACCGCTTCTGCTGTGTCAGTAGGAATGCCGATAGTGCGGATTAGATCGCGGCCGGTGCCGCCTGATATAAAGCTGACTGCTGCTTCCGGGCGGACCATCTTGTGATCATGATCGAAAAAACCATTTATTACTTCGTTGGTTGTACCGTCACCACCGACGGCGATGATCAGGTCATGGCCATCTTTTAAAAACTGGCGGGCAATCTCTGTGGCATGCCCCGGTGATTCGGTAAACCGGTGCTCGAAAGAAATACCCTCCCGCCTGATCACTTCCGCCATTTCCGGCCAGCGTTTGCCTGTTGTGCCGTTGGCTGAAGCGGGGTTGACCACGATCGCAGCATTCAGCTTATTCACCTGTTACTCCCCCTCCGTATTAAACCTCTATGTGCTAAAGCTTTTGAAAATTATACCACAAAAAAGCCTGTATCCTTCCGGCACAGGCCTTAGAATGAACATTTTTTATCCTCTATTATTGGAGCAGCAGCTCCTCAACATTGGCCTTGATCAAATCCCTGATTTCCCTGAACTTTTCCAGAACCTCCGGTACGCTTCCTTCTGCCCGGGCCGGATCTTCAAGAGCCCAATGTCTTTTCTCTACTTTTACAGGGACCAGGGGGCAGCTTTCCCGGGCATCGCCGCAGAGGGTAATCAACAAATCAACCTGATCCAGAAGCTCTCTGCTGACAGCGTCTGAAGACTGATTGCTGATATCTATGCCAATTTCCTGCATAACTTTAATAGCATTAGGATTAATACCAACCGGAGCGATCCCGGCACTGTAGACTTCAAACCGCCAGGCTCCGAGGGTTTTTAAAAATCCCTCGGCCATCTGACTGCGGGCAGAATTACCGGTACAGAGAAAAAGCACTTTTTTTAAATCATTTTTTTCAGCCACTTAAATTCCTCCAAAAATCGTTTTGATCAAGCAGCTTACGATGCCTTTTCCATCGCCGGGAACCAGTTACGGGACCGCAGACAAATCCGGACTAATACCAGCATGAGCGGCACTTCGATGAGTACGCCGACTACAGTAGAAAGAGCGGCGCCCGATGTAAGCCCAAATACAGTAACCGCCGTGGCAATGGCCACTTCAAAGTGGTTACTGGCGCCAATCATTGCCGCAGGTGCTGCTTCTTCATAAGTAATGCCGATCAGTTTTGCCGCGATGTATCCGATAATAAATATAACAAGGGTTTGGATAATCAGCGGTACGGCAATCATCCCGACGATCAACGGTGATTCCAGAATAACTCCTCCCTGGAGCATGAAAAGAAAGATTAATGTTGCTAAAAGGGCGATGATCGAAATGGTGCCCATGTTCTTCAGGAATACCCGCTCATACCAGTCAATGCCGCGGGTTTTGATCAACCTGTTGCGGCTGATGTAACCAGCCACTAGAGAAACACCAACATAGAGCATAACGCTTAAAAAGATAGTCATAAAAGGAACAGACATTTCAGCTACTCCCAGCAAGAAATTACCCAGTGGAGCATAGAGAACCAACATCGTCAGTGAGTTTATAGCCACCATAACCAGGGTAAGGCCCATAAACCCGCGGGCCAGGTAGCTCCACACCAATACCATGGCCGTACAGGGGGCAATCCCCAATAAAATCATCCCGGCTATATACTCACCGGCCAGAGTATCATCAAGAAAAGGAGCAAATATCACCCGCATGAAGAGCCAGGCAAAGAAAAACATCGTAAAAGGCTTAATCGCCCAGTTAACAACCAGAGTCAGAATAACCGGTTTTGGTGCCTTGACAGCATTAACAACTTCCTGAAAATCAATTTGCACCATGATCGGGTACATCATAGCAAAGAGAAAAATTGCTACCGGGATATTAACCTGGGCTATAGCGAGAGAATTCAAGAATTGAGCCGCACCCGGAAAAGCAGCTCCTAAACCGATTCCGATCAGGATACAGAGAGCAACCCAGAGGGTCAAATACTTATGAAAGAATCCAAGTTCATACTCTTTTTGCACGCTCATTTTTTCGATCACCTCTCATATCATTTCCAAGCTATTAACATTAAAGATCAAACCGAGCATTCAATTTTCGGTTCTGCTTTCATCTGGTATTCATAGTCATCTACCAGTTTCACAAACTTATCCTGCAGACTATCAAGGTGAGCATGGAAACCTTTCTTATTGATGGAGTAAAAAGTCCATTTGCCGTTGCGCCGATCATTTACCAAACCGGCCTGCTTCAAGATCTTGACATGATGGGATACAGCCGACTGAGACAACTGCAGTTCTTCAATCAGTTCACATATACACATCTCCTCCTCAAAAAGCATCATTAATATTTTCACCCTGGTTTCTTCCCCCATGGCTCTAAAAAAATTAATCAAACTTTTCATCATAACTTACCTTCCTCTATTAACTTTAAATATCTA
>JBFYYZ010000100.1:0-2792 GCA_041309745.1 Bacillota bacterium
CGGGTCTTAGAGCCCAACTGCAAACGCAAAGTCTGTTGACCGGGCTTTTGTATATAGAATGCAACTTTTTTCCCGACCAACCGGCAATATTGAGAGGGATTAATTACAAAGGTCTGCCGGAACTGCCCTCGATCCCCACTACGGTCGATCAAATCAAAAACACCGCAGAGGAGATGTTCACTCGATTTCGTAAGTTACCTATAGAAACTATTGTTAATAATCTCTCAATTACCATGACTGAAGTCAGTAACATAATGGCGTCAGATGAGCTCAAAAAAAATCGCGAGGCCCTGTCCAGAACGCTGAATGAAACTGAAAAACTCGTCGCCAATCTTAATCGTAATCTGGGGCCATTCGTGAATAATATGAACGGCACAGTGACCGATACCCGGATTATGGTGCAGGATTTTACCCGCGATATGCGGCCGGTGTTGGCTTCGACTGATAGGGCTCTTAAGGAGGCCACAAAAGCGCTTAACACGGCTAACAGCGTATTGCAGGAATCCAAGTACACGCTGAGTTCCGTGGATGCGCTCACCGCGCCGGACGCGCCTTTATGGCAATCGCTTGAGGCGTTGCGCAATGCAGCCCAATCCACAAGGGACTTGACCGATTACCTTGAGCGCAACCCCAACTCGATTATTTTCGGAAAGACGGAGTAAGAATGCCATGAAATTTAGAGGTGATTGCGCGATGAAGTGTAGGTCGGTTTTTTCGTTTGGTATTGTCGCTTTGGCGCTCTTATTAAGCGGGTGCATGCGCAATAGTGGGCCTGTGCAGTTTTACATGCTTGATGCTGATTCCGGTGTTGCTGATACGGTTAGGGTGTCTGCCGCCGGTCAAGGCCCGGTGATAGGCTTGGGGCCGATACGGATTCCGGAATATCTAAACCGGCCACAGATGATTGTAGCTATCGCTGATAATCAGTATCGGCTTTTCGAAAATCACCGTTGGGCAGAACCTCTGGATCAAAATATCTCCCTCGCGCTATTTAAAGCCTTGCCCCGTCAGCTCGGTACGGATCGGATAGTGCGCTTTCCCTGGTCGCAGCGACAGGTCCTCGATTATCAAATCGGCATTGATATACTGGAGTTTAATGTAGATGCGAGCGGGCAGAGCCGGCTGATAGCCCAGTGGTTCGTTAAGCGTAAAGATAAACCCACTATTGATAAACGATCTACGTATCAGTTTCCAGCGTCAACCACTGACCACGCACTGATGGTTAAAGCCCAAAGTCAATGTCTCACAAAGCTGGGAGAGGAAATCTCCGGGGTATTGCGGCAGCTTATGGCATTAGATGCAGAAAATAAAGCTAACAAAATGTCGTTGGTCGAGTGAAAGGCTAGCTGGTAAAAATTTTTATTCACCATGAACCCTGTCTTGAGCGGAGCCGAAGGGACACGAAAGACACGAAGAAATAATACTTCGTGCCCTTCCTGGGGATTGCCTTTTAAGGTTTTTAGCTTATTTATTAGTGACTTCCATGTCATTAATGGAATTACAAAATTTTATCTTGGGCTTTTTCTTCCTAAACTTTGTAAAGTTATATTTTAAGGTAACTGGCAACAAATTAGGTTACTTTAGATTCACAGAGTAAATTTTTTTATAATTTGCGAACCTATAGTGAATGCTACAAGATAAGCCCCTCTCTTTAAGCGTGTTGATATTTTTTGTGAAACTGATTGTCGCATGTCGGCCATTATGACAAGTGTTTTTTTTAAGCAACATATAATCCACCTTTAATCATCATTATCTGCTAAAGGTGTTACCAAATAACGCTTTTAGCATATCCTTACGAAATGCGGTTATAGATTCCTCGCCGCAACCAACAAAATCCGAAAAGATATTTTCTTATAATAAATTCTGCCTTCCGACTACCACCGGGCTTGTCCAACAACCGGTTCAGATTGTGGCTCGCTATCGCTCACACAATCTAACCTTATTCGTTATGCGTGATGTGATCGAGCCGACTTTAAGAGGAATGGCAGAAGATGGGCTGCCTTATACCGGTTTTCTTTACGCCAGTTTAATGATTTCTGCTGATGGTTCAATTAAAGTTCTGGAATATTACTGCCGCTATGGTGATCCTGAAACACAACCGATTATGATGCGTTTAAAAAGTGATCTGGTCGAACTCTGCGAGGCAGCCTTGGCAGGAGAACTCGATAAAACCAGTAGTGAATGGGACGAACGAGCGGCATTGGGCGTTGTCTTGGCAGCCGGAGGATACCCGGATGCCTATCAAAAAGGTGCCGTTATTTCCGGTTTACCCACCCAAGAACATGAAGACAGCAAAGTGTTTCATGCTGGTACACAACAAGTTGGCGACGATATAGTCACATCAGGTGGACGCGTTTTATGCGTTTGTGCTTTGGGCATTGATATTCAGGAAGCGCAAACAAAAGCCTACGAGCTTGCCAAGAGTATCCATTGGGATGCTATCTATTACCGTACTGATATTGGTTTTAAAGCTATCAAAGCCGATTCTCGTTAATGAAATAATTATTCAGAAAGTTGTGTCCTCTGAGCTTGTGAGCAGAGGTATTCACCATAATAACGGGCGTTTTAATGCTCCTCTGCATGCATTGGGTGAATAAGGCGGCGCGCGCTAAACATTCATAATTAACAGAGAATTTAATACTTACTTCCAGCAACCATAATAAGGTTTACACAACTAAAATAACTACCTTCAAAGTCTGCTTGGTGAAGGCTAGCCTGCCAGCGCTGAAGTTCCTTAGCCGAAAGGATTCCCGCCTTAAGCGCTTCCTGTTCAATTTTTTCTGCCTGGATTC
>JBFYYZ010000101.1:0-2838 GCA_041309745.1 Bacillota bacterium
GCGCCAGGCCGCTTATACCGTTGCCGTGCAGCGGATCGCCGACGCCATGATTATGCGCGGCTGGGTCTAAGTGTCAAGGGGACGGGGTTGTTGACACTTTTCATTCATAGATTACTTGAGCCCTCAATATTATAGCTGCCTTATTTTGATGATTGATGAACAGAATGTCATAAAAAAAGTGTCAACAACCCCGTCCCCCTGACACTGTCTGGCAGGAATAGTGGCAAAAACAGCGAAAAGCTGATCAATTAGAAGATGTTCTTACCCTGATTTGAGAACAGGAGAGAAGTTATGACAGCCAAAGTTATTCTCAACCCCTATTCAAACCGCTGGAATGCGCAAAAACGCTGGCCTGAAGCGGAAGCAGCCCTAAAGGATGCCGAAGTTGATTTTTCTTTAGCCAGATCAGATAAACGCGGACAGCCCGTAATCCTGGCTAAAGAAGCCGCCCTTGCCGGTTATAATCCGATAATCGCTGCGGGAGGGGATGGAACGATCGGCGAGGTGGTAAACGGAATTGCCCAGGCTAAGGGCGAAAAACATTTGGGGACAATCGGCGTTATTCCATTGGGTACTGCCAATGATTTTGCCTGTAACCTCAATATTCCGCTTGACTTGGCTGAATCAGCCCGGGTTATCGCTGCTAAAAAAACCCGAACGATTGATGTTTGTAAAGCCGGTGACCTCTATTTTGTCAATAATTCCGCCATGGGTTTGGAGCCTTACATTACAACCCTGGAAAAAAAGATGACTTTTCTTAAAGGGATTCCGCGTTATCTGGTAGCGGCACTAAAGGGGATCTTCCAAAACCCCAGTTGGCAGGCCAAGATTGAATGGGACGATGGAAGTTATGAAGGCCCGCTGACCCTGATTTCTGTTGGCAATGCGCCGCGCACCGGCGGCCTCTTCTACATGGCGCCTCACGCCGATCCTGCAGACGGCAAACTGACAGCCGTGTTGGCCTATAAAAAATCAGCCCTGAGCCTGCTGGCCCTGTTACCGAAAACGATGACCCCGGAAGGTAAGTTTGTTCTCGCCGAAGGAGTCCAGGAGATTGACGCAACCAGAATCTCAGTCCGCTTAGAGCGCCCTTCGCCAGCCCATACTGACGGTGAACTATTCCCGACAGAGATTGATCAGCTTCAATACGGAATACTGCCAAACCTGCTTGATGTCCTAATTCCCTGAAATAATCAGTTGCGCAAACTGTGAATTGGGGCCGGAATACGACCGCCGCGGTTGACAAATGCCGCAGCGGAAAACCGGTTGACGGCCATCACGGGGGCGCGGCCGAGCAGACCACCGAATTCGACCCGGTCGCCCACTTTTTTACCGGCAGCAGGGATAATCCTCACTGCTGTTGTTTTATGATTGAACACGCCGATTGCCGCTTCGTCGGCGATAATCGCCGCAATCGTTTCCACAGGGGTATCACCGGGAATAGCAATCATATCAAGGCCAACGGAGCAGACAGCGGTCATTGCTTCAAGTTTTTCAATATTTAAGGCCCCATCGTCAACAGCAGCAATCATTCCCGCGTCTTCGCTTACCGGAATAAAAGCGCCGGACAAACCGCCCACATAAGATGAAGCCATCGCCCCGCCTTTCTTGACGGCGTCGTTCAGCAGAGCTAGAGCGGCTGTTGAGCCGGGAGCGCCGCAGCGCTCGAGTCCCATCTCCTGGAGAATCTCAGCCACACTGTCGCCGACAGCGGGGGTAGGAGCCAACGATACATCGACGATGCCGAAGGGCACGCCAAGCTTCTTGGCTGCCGCCCGACCTACCAACTCGCCCATCCTGGTGATCTTGAAAGCCATTTTTTTAATCGTTTCCGAAAGTTCACCCAAATCGGCGTCACCCACCCTATTGATGGCGCTTCTGACCACACCGGGTCCGCTGACACCGGTGTTGATTACACAGTCGGGTTCACCAATGCCGTGGAAAGCTCCGGCCATAAAAGGATTATCCTCAGGGACATTGGCGAAAACCACCAGCTTGGCGCAGCCGATGCTGTCGCGTTCAGCGGTCAGTCTGGCCGTCTCTTTGATTACCCCGCTGGTCAGAAGGATAGCATCCATGTTGATCCCCGCCCGGGAGGTAGCCACGTTGATCGAAGCGCAAACCCGTTCCGTTTCACTTAAAGCTCGGGGGATCGATTCGATTAGCCTGCGGTCGCCACCGGTGAAACCCTTATGCACCAGGGCGGAGAAACCACCGATAAAGTTAACCCCCACCGCTGCTGCCGCCCGGTCAAGCGCTTCGGCATAACAGTAGTAATGATCGGCAGAACTAGCCTCGGCCACCAGGGCAATCGGCGTTACGGAGATCCTTTTATTGACGATCGGCAAACCGTATTCGCGGGAGATCTCTTCACCAGCCCGGACCAGGGGCCCGGCAAGACGGGTGACTTTATCGTAAATCTTGCGGCAGGCTGCCTCGTGATCGGCATCGCTGCAGTCACGCAGGCTAATCCCCATAGTGATGGTCCGGATATCAAGATTTTCTTCCTGAACCATTTTGATCGTTTCCAGGATTTCCTCAATTGTCAGCAAGTTAGATTCCCCCTAAATACGGTGCATGAAGTTGAAGATGTCTTCATGTTGAGTATCGATGCGCATCTTTAACTCTTCACCTTTTTGGGCCAGCAGATCCTTCAAAGTAACCAGGTCGACTTTTGCCCCGGCCATGTCAGCAACCAGGACCATCACAAAGAACTCCTGCATAATAGTCTGGCTGATATCGAGGATGTTTACACTCTGCTCGGCCAGAATTGCCGTTACGGCGGCAATGATCCCGACCCGGTCAGGCCCGATGACCGTGATCACAACCCGGTTTCCG
>JBFYYZ010000102.1:0-3511 GCA_041309745.1 Bacillota bacterium
TAGCTATCGGTTGTGTTGGTTTCGCCCTGTTGCCGCACAACTGGCCATGGGAACTGGCCCTGATGGCGGCCAGGTCTCTGTTTAGCATGTAAACCAACTTACTACTGAAGCAGTGCTTCCAGCAAACAGGTCCTTCGTGGAACCGATCACAGCATTTGATATATTGCTGAGCTATTCTAACGCTATTTTGCAAGTAATTAGGAGCTTATAAGTATGAACGGAGAGCCTTTAAATAATACAATCGTCGGTATTCTTCCCCTGGCGATCGTCCTGATCCCGTTCATCGGCGCTGCCCTGGCTACTCCCGTGGGCCGGCTATCAGAAAAATACCGCGACTGCCTGACGCTTACCGTAACGGCAGTTACTTGTATTCTTTCTGCTCTGCTTTTTTTTTATAGCTGGCAGGGGGTGGTAACAGCTCAATTTAATATAGGTTTCGGTGAACTGCCGCTTTATTTCAGGGTCGATCAGCTTGGCGCTGTTTTTAATCTTCTCTCATCGTTTGTCTGGTTCCTGGCCACGGTTTTTTCACTTTCGTACATGACCCATGAAAAAAGGCGTAACCGGTATTATACTTTTTACCTGCTGACTCTTAGCGGGTGTTTAGGGGTTTTTCTTACCGCCGATCTCTTCAGTCTCTTTTTCTTCTTTGAGATGATGTCGGTCGCCTCTTATATGCTGGTTGTTCACAACCAGTCGGAAGAAGCGATCAGTGCCGGCAGGCTTTATATCTTTCTTGGTATTTTTGGCGGGCTTTGTTTGCTTACCGCTACGATCCTGCTTTACTGGTACACTGGTTCAGTATTAATTGAGCCACGGCTCGAAGAGCTGATTATGGTTCCGGCTCGTATCCTGATTCTTGTCCTGATGATCATCGGTTTTGGTATTAAGGCTGGTATGGTTCCGCTTCACATCTGGCTGCCAAAAGCGCACCCGGTGGCACCGGCTCCGGCCAGTGCCCTGCTTTCCGGAATTATGATCAAAACGGGGGCATATGGTATAATCCGGGTTCTCACTGTGATTTATACCCCTGCAGGCGAAGAGGCAAAGCATCTCTGGGCCTTTAGCGAACAGATTGGTTACGTCATGATCTGGTTCGGCATTGCCACGATGTTTGTTGCTGCGGTGTTGGCCTTATTCCAGCTCAATGCAAAAAGGATCCTGGCTTACAGCAGCGTCAGCCAGATGGGCTACATCTTGATGGGTGTGGGAGTTTGCGCTTATTTAGGCTTAGACGGTGCGGTCGCTTTCGGTGGTTTCAGCTTTCATATCATCAACCACGCTTTCTTTAAAGCGGGGATGTTTATGATGGTCGGTGCGGTCTTTTTCCGAACCGGTGAAATTGAACTTAACCGACTGGGTGGACTCTGGCGGGATTTCCCGGTAACCACCATTGTTTTTCTGCTGGCGGCCATGGGTATAGCCGGTATTCCGGGTCTTAACGGTTATACCAGTAAGGTTTTGCTGCATCATGCCATAGTTGAAGCATACGAACATCACCACCTGATCTCGCTCTACTGGGCTGAGCGGATATTTATGCTGACCGGAGTGTTGACTACCACTTATATAACCCGCCTCTTCAGTTCTATTTTCCTTGGACGTAAACCTGATCATCTGCTATCTGTTGCCAAAGAACCGTGGAATGAAAAAGCTGTTTTCATTACTATTGGGGCGATCCTGCTCTTTATCGGCACCAGCCCTTTTCTGGCCCTGGAGAAGTTCATCACCCCTCTGGCCAAGTCTTTTCCCTTTGATCCTTATTCCATTAAACACCTTCTGGAAGTTAATTTCTGGGATATTCACGATCTCGAAGGGATGGCCTGGGTTCTCGCTATCGCCGCGGTTTTATTCACCGCCGGTACCTTGACTGGTTTATTTAAAGTAAAGCTACCCGCCTGGCTGAGCATCGAACAGCTTCTTTACCGACCGTTGGTTGGCCTGTTGATGTTGATCTTCACCCGGAGCGGCAGGGCTCTTGAACTGGCGGTGGACAATGCCTATGTAAACAGTCCCCGTCTTTTAACCTACTACTGTATCAGTGGTAAAATGCTCGATTCTGCTGCCGATTATATGATTGTCGACACTCTTGAACCACTGAAGAAGGTAAGTTATGCAATCAATAAGCTGGAAAAGCAGGGTAATTTATTTGTCAGGCTGATGCGGCAAATAGGCTGGATGTTGTTGATCATCCATAAGGCCTGGACTTATTACCTGCGGACCTTTTTCAATCGCTCCAGGATCTTTTTTCTTACTATTTTTTACTTCCTCTTTCGGTTGGATTATAAACCGCGTGGGAGATTTTTTATGCTGGTCAACACTTCAAATTTCGAATACTATGTTATCATCTTTTTTGTGATGCTTATCATCATCATGTCACTTCAGCTATTTGCCTAAACAACCTGGCAGGCAGGAGTCTGCTATTAGTTAAAGAAATAGATGATAAGCAAGCAGCAGCATTAAGGCTAAGCAAAGAAAGAAGGGAACCTAATAATGATTGAACAAGAACTGGCGAAGTTTGCCAGGGAGATCACTTATGACAAATTGCCGGAAGAGGTAATTACGCAGGCAAAGTTATGTTTGCTGGATCTGGTTGGCGCAGCCTGCGCTGGAGCTACAGCCCTTCCCGGGCATGTGGTTACCGAAATAATAGAAGAAGCAGGCGGTAGTCCGCAGGCGGTTCTGATCGGCAGAAAGGAAAAGGTCCCGGCTTTAAACGCCGCTCTCGGCAATGGCCTTTACGCTCACTCCCTGGAGCTTGATGATCTGCACCGCAGCTCAATTTTCAGGCCTGGTTCGCCAATTATCCCCGCTGCTCTGGCTGCAGCTGAAAAGACTGGCGCTTCGGGAAAAGATCTGATCACTGCCATAGTAGTCGGTTATGAGGTGGGGATTCGCATCGCTGAGGCGATGACGCCCTCGCACTATAACTTCTGGCATACTACCGGTACCTGTGGCACTTTTGCTGCGGCGATTGCTGCCGGTAAAGTAATGAATCTGGATGAAGAACAGTTAATCCATGCTCTTGGTCATGCCGGGACTCAGGCTGCCGGTTTAATGGAACTCCATTATAGCGCCGAGGGAATGATGAGTAAACCGCTGCATGCCAGCAAAGCGGCGCAGAACGGGCTATTTTCCGCAATGCTGGCCAAGGGAGGTTATACCAGCACCAAGACAATTTTATCCGGCGAGAAGGGTTTCTTAAGAGTATTTGCCCCCAAAGCAAAGCTGGAAAAAATAGTGGAAAACCTGGGTGAAGTTTTTAGGATCATGCAAATCAGTTATCGTATATACGCTTCAACCCGTCATACTCATGCCGGGATAGACCTGGCCCTGCGCCTGCGTGAAAAGGGTGTCAAGCCCGAAGATATAGAACTACTCAGGATTCAGACCTACTCGGTTGCCCGCGATATGGTTGGTGAGCCCTTCCCGGGATCTATTTACGAGGCAAAGTTTAGTTTGCCATTTTGTGTATCGACAGCCCTTGCTTATGGGCATGTCGGAGTAGAGGATT
>JBFYYZ010000103.1:0-4771 GCA_041309745.1 Bacillota bacterium
TTGAAGTTGAACCATTAGACTCGAGCACTTCAGAAACAAGACGAATCGTATAGGGGAAATCATCTTCTGAAGGGACCACCGGCTCAAGCGCTCTTTCGGCCAGTGCACCGTGACCGATCTCCCTGCGACCGGGACCGCGCATAAAACCGGTTTCGCCAACGCTGAAAGGTGGGAAATTATAGTGGTGGATAAACCTCTTGGATTCCTCAAGACCCAGACCGTCCAGCATCTGGACATCTCTTAAAGCTGAAAGAGTGCAGATATTCATAACCTGGGTCTGACCGCGGGTGAAAATGGCTGACCCGTGTGTCCGTGGCAGAACTGATATCTCACAGCTGATCGGCCTGATTTCCTGTGGACTGCGGCCGTCAGCACGTAAGCCTTTTTCAATAATTAATGCACGCAGAGTCTCTTTTAATGTTTTTTCAAATATTTTTTTTAGTTCGGCTTCATTTTCAGGGTACTCTTCAATAAAATCTGCAACTAAATCTGCTTTTATGGTAGATAGCTTATCTTCACGTTCTTTCTTATCGGCAATTTGAAATGCGGCTTCAATTTTGCTCTTGATCACTGGTTCTACTTTTTCACAAAGATCCTGAGGCAACTCTTGGGTCATAACCTCCATTTTTAGGACGCCCACTTCGTTAGCCATCTGCTCCTGTAAAGCAACTAATTCCCTGATCTGTTCATGACCGGCTTCGATGCAGCATAAGACATCTTCTTTGCTGATTTCTTTTGATCCCGCTTCTACCATCATTACTGCTTCTTTAGTTCCGGCCAGCATCAGGTGCAGGTCTGATTTCTCTGTATCTTCCTGGTTCGGGTTAATAACCGGCTTACCGTCAATCAACCCGACAATTACTGCAGCGACAGGCCCCTCAAAGGGTATTTTCGATATGGACAGTGCTGCGGAAGCCCCAATGATCGAAAGCGGTTCCGGCGGGCAATCCTGATCCATGGAAAGGACCGTGGCAACAATGTGAACTGAATTATGAAAGCCCTTTGGAAAAAGCGGCCTAAGTGAACGGTCTGTCAGGCGGCAGCCAAGAATAGCCCGCTCGGTTGGGCGACCCTCCCTTTTAATAAAGCCGCCCGGTATGCGCCCGACAGCATAAAGCCTTTCTTCATAATCAACAGTCATCGGGAAAAAGTCGATCCCCTCCCGTGCTTCATCAGAAACTGTCGCTGTTACCAAAACCACGGTATCTCCGTATTTCATTAAAACAGCTCCGCTGGCCTGTTTAGCTAGTCGGCCTGTTTCTATGGTGAGTGTTCGGCCCTGCAATTCCATCGTGTATGTTTGCATTAACTCTGTTTCTCCTCTCACTGCTCAGGGTTATTCTAACAACAAACACGGGGGTGTTCCCCCGTGTTCAATAATTCGTTACTTTCTTAAGCCGAGTTTGGCAAGTATTGCTTGGTAACGCTCCGGTGAACGGTCGCGCAGATAATTTAAAAGGCCCCTTCTGCGCCCGACCATTTTCAGCAAACCCCGCTGAGAGTGAAAATCTTTCTTGTGTGTCTTCAGGTGGTCGGTCAGATAATTGATTCTTTCAGTCAAAAGGGCAATCTGGACTTCCGGCGAACCAGTATCTCCTTCATGCCTTTTGTGCAGATCAATAATCTCCTGCTTGCGTTCGTTATCCAACATATATTAAAGCCTCCCTTTTTAAATCGCCACCGGCCAAGTATAGCGTCGGGAAATCGTTATACCTAGCCCGCGGTTCACATTGTTATGATCTTAGCACACTGCATCCTGCTTGTAAAGAATGACCACTGCCGTTTTTTTCCATTCGAAACTTTTCGATCAGATGGCGTCCGATCATGATATCTTGTCCAATCTGCTCTTTTAATTTTTCAGGAGATGAAAACTCTGCTGTATCTCTAAGTTTTTCGAGAAAGCAGAGCCTGATTGTTTGGTTATAAATTATTTCGTCAAAATCTAAAATGTGCGTCTCGATAATTCGTTGATCATCCAATTTAAAAGTTGGCATTGAACCGACATTGGTGACCCCAAAGAGCAAACCTTCCTTAATTTTACCAACAGCAGTCAGATAAACACCCTGCCCCGGCCAGAGTAGTTCGTCAGAGGAGATCACGTTGGCGGTAGGATAAATGAACTTGTTACCGACACCACGTCAGTGAGTAACCGCACCTTCCCTGAAAAAAAAGTAATTAAGGTAATCGGCCGCCTCTTTTACAGCTCCTTTAAGGATCAAGTCCCTAATCAGCGAACTGCTTATTTTTTTATTTTTATAAGTGACCAGCGGTTGAATTGAAACCATGAAACCTGATTCCTTTCCCCACTGATCTAAATGTGCGGCAGTGCCTTTTCCTTGCCTGCCGAAACGATAATTTTCTCCCACATAGACCCCTTTTACATTCAGTTTATCGATTAAGACCTGATTAACAAACTCTAGTGGCTCAAGTGCTGCAAATGCGGGAGTAAAAGGTTCGATAATCATGTAATCAATATTCATTTCCTGCATTATCTCTACCCGGTCAGCCAGGTCGGTTAATAAAGTGACCGGTTTTCCTGGTCTTAAAGCGTTGATTGGATGCGGATTTAAGATCAGAACTGCGCTGTAACCTTTTTCAGCTTTTGCTTTTTCATTTACAGCCCTGAGAATAGTCTGATGACCGCGATGAACCCCGTCAAAGTTTCCAAGGGCAATGAATAGCGGCTTTTTTATGTGTGGTAAGTGATTGATACTGTTTATGATCTCCAAATCAACGTCATCCTCATGTCAATATTTTAGTATATTAGGAATTTCAATGTTTTCAGGCGGCAACCGCTGTCATCACAAGTGATCCTCGCCAAAGCCCTGAATTGCTTTTCCTGATCATAGATTCTGATTATCGGCACTGAAACTATTTCCTTTAGACTGTCTGCTTCGCTTAGCAGGATTTCACGACCCTGCCTTAAGTGTTCAGCCTGCAAAACATCCAGTTCAATCCGGGGAAGATGCTGCAAAGCTGAGTCAAGAGGCAAAATCTGCTGCCTGAAGTTGTTATTATCAACTAGCCTGGCAAATTCATCAGTGGTCAGGGCATCTTTCAGCTCGTATGGTCCTACTGCCAATCGCTGCAGAGCTGCCAGATGTGCCCCGCAACCGATCGCCTGACCAAGATCAACAGCCAGGGTTCTAATGTATGTCCCTTTTGAACAGCTAATATCAAGCACTAACTGAGGCTCTCTTTTCACCGACAACGAAACTATTTCGATTTTATAAATTTCAACTAGCCTGCTCTTTCTGGGAACCGTGCTGCCTTCCCTGGTCCACCGGTACAATGGTTTCCCCTTGTATTTAACCGCTGAATACAGAGGTGGAAGCTGTTCCTGAACTCCGGAAAAAGAATTTACGGTTTTTTCGAGCATGCTCTTATCAAGAGAGGGCACCTGGCTTATTGCAAGGACTTGACCATCGGCATCGCCGGTGTCGGTGATTGCACCGAAAGTAATCGCTGCCCTGTAGCATTTTGGCTGTTCGATAATATGTTCTACCAGGCGGGTTGCTTTGCCTAAGCAAACTGGCAGGACCCCGGTTGCCATTGGATCCAGGGTCCCTGTGTGTCCGGCTTTCACTCCCGGAAGCAGCCTCCTTAAGCGCTGTACTTCTTGATGAGAGGTGATACCAGCGCTTTTATTAATCACCAATACACCGCTAATCAACTAATTTTCTCGATGGGCAGTTCTGCGAGCATAGCAAAAGCTTCGGCCAGTACTTTTTTCTTGACCACTTCAAAACTGCCATGCATCCGGCAGCCGGCTGCCCTGACATTACCGCCACCATTTAGTTTAACGGCCAGTAGACTGACGTAAAGGCGCTTTGATCGAAATCCCACTTTTACTTCGTTTTCCATCTCAACATAAAAAAGGATCCCCAGCTCAACTCCTTCGATGTTCCTGGTGTAATTGACCAGACCATCAAGATCATCGGTTGATGCTCCGCTGCGAATCCGGATATCATTGCTGATCGTCATTATGGCTACAGTGCGGTTAAGATACATTTCCAGGCTTGAAAGCGCTTCTTTCAGTAAGATATAAAAGGATAGCGGGCGCTCATCAAAAATCTTCTGTGATAAAACACCAGGACTAATGTTCGTTTGCAGCAGTTTTGCAATAACTGTATGAGTGTGCGATGTAGTGTTGTCATATTTAAATGAACCGGTATCGGTTGAAATGGCAACATACAAAACCTCGGCCAGGTCAGAGTCCAGCTCCACCTTTAAAGATTCTAAGAGGCTGAAGACTATTTCACCGGTTGCGGAAGCATCTGGGTCAACGTAGTTTAAAGTTCCGTAATGTTGATTGGTTACATGGTGATCAATATTGATCATTTCCGGGCTTTCCAACACCCTGTCTTTAAAGATTCCAAGGCGGTCAGTATCACTGCTGTCAAGAATAATTACTGCGTGGGATGAATCGAATAGAGCTTCTTCGTTTAAAATTAAATCAGCCCCCTTTAAAAAACTGTATTTGAGGGGGATGCGTCCTGGTGTGAACATATTTACTTTTTTGCCTAATTTTATTAAGCATTGCCCCATTGCCAAAAGGGAGCCGACACTGTCTCCATCAGGCAACATATGGGAGATTAGGTTAAAATTATCTTTCTCTGTTATTAGTTCAATTATCCTGTTCCGATCGTTCATCTTCGCCGCCTGTTTCTTCCTTCAAAGATCTGATAACCCGTTCGATATGGGCACCGTATTCAAGTGAATTATCCATGTAGAAACTAATCTCCGGTGTATATCTGAGTCTAATCCGACG
>JBFYYZ010000104.1:0-3783 GCA_041309745.1 Bacillota bacterium
TGCGGCCTGAGGGGCATATTCCCGGATGATCGGGGGCAGGTCAGTTATAGCAAAAACAGAGAAGCCCCAGGCTCTGAAGAATATCGCCGGCATCATTGAACTCTCCGACGGCATAATACAAAGAGGTTGGCGGGTTGAAGTTGGTTGAAAAAGATTTAAACAGGATTGCTAAAAATGAATTAAAAAAGATTATTGCACGTATAACTGCACTTGCTGACAATCCAGGACCGCCGGGATGTGAAAAATTAACCGGCTTAGAGCGCTACCGTATCCGCCAGGGGCGCTACCGTATTCTTTATTCCATGTATTCGATTACATCTGGCAAGATCGACCAGGGAAGAACCCATTGAGTTGAAAACCCGAAACCGGCAATGAAGATAATCACATAAATGAGGCTGCTACCACCTAAGGGCAGAAAGATTGTTGAAGCGGCAGCTCCGAAGGCGATGAGCAGTCTAAGGGCGTAGGTGGGGCCTTTGGCCCAGCGGTCGGTCAACCACTTCCAGAAGTAGAGAATCCTTTTGATCAAAAGGGTTTAACGATAGTCAATTAAAAAGTAAAAAGGGAAAACTATGCCGGACCGGCATAGGTTTCCCTGGTTGAAATAAAATAATTTTACATAAAGCTACATGTCCTCATGCCTTTCTCTATTAGTATTTATAGTCGCTCAAATACATTCAACAAATTATTCTAATTCCTGCAGTGCAACAATGGGGTCAGGTCTTGAAACATCACTTTTTTGTAGAATATGAACTGACCCCATCGTGTTCTCTTTGGAAGTCAATCGACCGGTTTGGGGACAATACGAACGATTGAGACACTGCGGCCTTCAACGGCTGCATAGAGGGCTCCATCATGATAACCTACAGTAACGTCGCGGACGCGCCAGCCTTCGTCTTCAAGTAGCGGCTCAAGTTCTTTAAGCCCTTCACCTGAAATACGGAAGTGCGCCAGGTATTGACTGGCCAGACCGCCGACAAAGAGGTCACCCTGCCAGTCTATAAATCCATCTGCATCATAGAAAGTCATTCCGGCGGGCGGGAACCCGCCGCTGCCGCACTTCCAGTAATGCACCGGGCTGATCGTGTCATCACGTTCTTCAGGATAGACCCCGATACTCTGGCCGGTGGCGTAGGTGCAAGCGTAAGTAGCTATCGGCCAACCATAGTTATTGCCTCCGTAGATAATGTTAATCTCATCGCCGTTACGCTCTCCATGCTCGCTCTGCCATATCTCTCCGGTTTCCGGGTGTATGGTCATACCCTGAGAGTTGCGGTGGCCATATGTGTATATTTCATCAAGGACATCAGAGTTACCGACAAAAGGATTATCTTCAGGTATTGAGCCGTCTCGCATCAGCCGGATGATTGTGCCGAGAACATTGCTCGTATCTTGCGCTACATGGTTGTCGAAATCTTTATCTCCCCGGTCACCAATAGTCATGTATAGATATTCACCCTGTATTGCCACCCGTGACCCATAATGAGCGGTGCTATTAAGGAACGGTTCGGCAATATAGAGCACTTCCAGGCTGTTTAATCTAAGTTCATCTAAATCCAGTACCGCACGGGCGAGATGGGTTGCCGATTCTCCGGCATCATTCGCGGCAGAATAGGTTAGATAGACGAAGTTGTCTTCGTCAAATTCGGGCGATACCGTCAGATCAAGCAACCCGCCCTGGCCACTGGATTCAACCTCAGGAGCGCCGGTAATCTCAACAATATCGAGTGTTTCAGTATCGATGAGGAATACAGAACCTGATTTTTCATTAGCCAGTAACTTGGATGTGCCGGGCAGGAAATCAATTGCCCAGATCAGGCCAAGATCTTCAGCGACTATCTCGAGTACAGGCTCTACACCACTGACCGCCGGGGCGATTGGCGCATCAACGCGAGCCTTTTCATCTACAAATATGTTCTGCTGCACCAGGTAAAATATCAAGCCTGACAATATTACAACAGCGATAGATATGTATATGAGCATTTTTCTTCTCATATATATCTCTCCTTTTAGGTATGTCTTATTTTTATTGTATCATTCGCTATAGATAGTGTCGATTTAGTGTCTGGAGGACGAATGAAACATAGAGGGGCGGTTTTTTGTTTTTGCTCACTTATTGGCAAAGACAAGGGGTTTATAAGCAACTGGACCAGGGTTCGGGAAAAGCTTTTGCCCGGGTATTTGGGTTCTGGTCATTCTTGTCTAAAAATTCCCGTTTATATGAAAATGGCCAAATTTACCTGGAAAAAGATCGACGATGACGGGTATCTGAAGATATTCAGCAACCGGTTTTTCTAATAATCTCTCACACCCAGTAAACTGCTTACCTGATCCAGGGCCTGTTCCTCAACTTCGAAATGCCACTCTTCAGTCAGGATCTTGCGCAGATAATCCTTAGCACCTGGTTGAGCATCTAAAGCTTCAGCCATTTTCTTGTAGATATCCGGTGTGTAATCGTAAACCCGGACCAGGTGATCGAGTTTGTAACTGATATTATTGATGTTTGTCGGTACGGCCATGCACTTCTGAGCCATCAGCGGGCAGGTAATCGAATCTTTCTGAGTCGAGAATTCAAAGAATTTGCTGCACATCGGACAAAAATACTTGCCCGTATCCATATCGCCTAAAATATCAAGGGTGTCCAACTTAATTGTTTCTTTCACCGCTAAATTTTCTTTTAATAGTTCCAGGGCCGGCTCTAAAATATTTAAAAATCTTTCTTGATCCCATACTTTCTCTAGGTCAGTGATGATCAAGGTGATTTCACCGGAACGGATTCGTTGCCCGGTTTCACTGCCCGATATTGTTATAATAAAACTCTTAATGGCCTGCATAGGTTCATGCTTATAGGCAAAGTTCCACTGCTCAAGAAATTCAAAGTATTCTTCGACCCACTGCCTGGCAATTTTTCTCGGATCGCCTTTTGCCAAAAAAGCCAGCATTTTTTGCGGGATTTTTGGATAAAAAAGGCCGATTTTTTCCAGACTTATTGTCGATTCAGGGCCAGCCAGTTCCACGGGTATAGGAGTATTGATGCATATCTTGGGCATATAGGGACAAACAGGTTCCTCCATCGAAAAAAGCATTTTGCAGGTTAGGCACCAGTAGCGGTTTGATGGCGATTTTTCTCCTCTGGGCATTTCTGCTACTCGCTTCATAATGAATTCACGGTTTTTAAACATATTTCCACCTCCAGTAAAATTCTTGCTTAATAGCGAAATTAAACGGCAAATCTAAATATTCCTTTTTTAAGGAATCTACTCAAAGGTGAAACATAAGACGGCTTCTCGGTGTTGCCTTGCGGACAAAATAAAACAGTCATGACATTTGGAAGCCGGGGCAGAAGTTGATTGCGATGGGGTTATAGGGTTTCTTCTCAAAAAGTGATATATTTCCTTTTATAAAAGGGCTTTAGCGTTAGTTGACAAAAAAAATTATATGCTGTAGTATTAGCGCCGAACATCGGAACCATTAATAGTGTATCTGTATTAATTGTTTCAGTTATTTTTAACCTGAACGACAAAGGCTAACCTGTTGAAAGGCAGGGACGCAAAGCTAAGGGTCTAAAGCTTTTTACAGGAGCTATGACAGCCTGGCCGCCGAAACGGGTTTTCTTGTTGAAAAGGGTAATTATGAATCAAACTGGATGAAAATCTGCAACGGTTTATAAGAACTGGAAGGCAAATTAAATAAACTTGATCGACAAAGGCAAACCTGCTGAATAGCAGGGACGCAAAGCTACAGGGTCTAAGGCTCCATTAGGAGCTATGACAGCCTGTGGCT
>JBFYYZ010000105.1:0-12288 GCA_041309745.1 Bacillota bacterium
GTCACGACCATCATCTTCCGGCAGGGGCAGGCTGCTGATATCGATGACTTCGCTTACGACCTTTACTTGTCCCACCTCGGTCAAGTTAGAGCTGATGTAAGCGGCCTGGGCGACAGCGATGATCACTACAGCCTGTTGTTCGTCCGTTAAGATTATGTCGCCTACCTGATCGCGCTTTAAACCGAGAGCCATTACTGCCCCCAGCAAGTCACGATGCCCGATTTGCCCGGCAGGCCCCTTCCAGCTGACCTGAATTGCTTCCAGCTCCGGTAGTTTTTCCTGATGCTGGGCTGGAAAAATATAGAGCAGGTTGCGCTCCGCTTCGGGGTAACCGCCGAAAACCGTATACGATATAGCATTTTCACGACTAAGAGCCGCTTCAGCCAGTTCAAGTTGACGCGGATCCAGAAAAGCTGTAGTTAAAGTGCGGTTGCCAACGATAGTTTCCAGTTTTCTTTCAAAATTTTGCAGCCACTGTTTTTCGGCCTCAGAAAGAGGCGATGTTGTTATCAAGTGCAGCGCTCCTAAGCTTTTAAAAATAAATATAGCGAAATATCAGCTGTCGGGCCAGACTGATCAGGACCAGCAAAATAAACGGTGAGAGATCTAAGTAAGCTATGCCCATTTTGATCGGCGGAATTAGCGCTCTGATAGGTGCAAGCAGAGGTTCGGTAAGGCCGTACACTATCTGGTAAATAGCCAATAGCGTCTGATTGGTTCCGGTGCCGCCAATCATGAACCAGGACAGAACAATCCGTGCCAAAATTACAATGTTATAAATCTGGAAGAAAAACAACAAACCATTAGCTACAAATCTGATTATGATCACCTGCTATCTGCAAAATTTATCTTTATGAAAAAAGGGCACTGCCAATCCTGACAATGGTTGCCCCTTCCTCAACAGCTACCTTGTAGTCATTGGTCATACCCATGGAAAGCTCATTCAACCCGTTACCGGAAGTAACGTAAAGATCGCGCAGCTCACGCAAACGGCGAAAAACAGGCCGCACTGCTTCGGGATCATCAACAAAAGGGGCCATGGTCATCAGGCCGCAAACCCTGATTCGCTCTAAGCTGTTCAGGTATCCCAGGAAATCCGCCAGGGCAGAAGGTTCCAGGCCAAATTTGCTCTCTTCACCGGAGACATTTACCTGCACCAGGACATCTACAGTTTTATCAAGACTCTCGGCTGTGCTCTGCAAGGCAGCGGCCAGAGACGGGCGATCAAGGGAATGGATCAGGGAATAAAAGGGCAATACATCCTTTACCTTGTTTGACTGCAGGTGACCGATGAAATGCCAGCGCGCCTCAGGTAGGGTCGCCACTTTCGGAGCTGCGTCCTGGACCCGGTTTTCTCCGAAATCGTTAATCCCAAGAGCTACGGCCTGGCGCACTTCTTCGACGCCTACGGTCTTTGTTACCGCTACAAGCCTGACTTCCCGCGGATCACGGCCGACAGCTTCAGCAGCAGCCGCTATTTGTGCTTTAACTTCGGCATATTTTTTTTCCAACTGACTCAATGGATTACTCCTAAGGTAAATAAAATAATCAGTTCAGGCGTTGACCTTCGGTAACCAGATCGGGACGGGTTATAATCAAGCTGCCGGGCTGCAGACCTTCAACCATCATTTTATCTTCCTGCTTCTCCACAATGGTTACCTCAGCTAAGATCACCCGGCCATCCTGATTCAGGTATACCCAGGTAAGATTATCTTGATTAATAATAGCTGCTTCAGGCACAATTATACCGCTCTTCTGCTCGTAGAGCAAAGTGGCGCTGGTCAGGCGCACCAGGTCAAAACCGGGCAGCTGCCTGTTGATCTGATAAGTGAGGCGCACCTCCTGCGCTGTTTCGTCAATTTCATGGTTTATTAATGTAGCTTCCACAGGTTCTCCCGGGGAAAACTCAAAAGATAGCTCTACCTGTGGCAAAACGGCAAGCATCCGACCTGGATGGAAAGGAACTACAGCGCTAAAATACCATTGCCAGTTGTCGACAATTTTTAAAATCGGCTGTCCGCGCTGCACAAGGTCGCCTTCCACCGTATAGGTGCCGGTTGGAATCTCCAGCTCCGATTCTGTCTCAGTAACGTAGTAAGGCTGGGTGTGGTCCTCCCATGAATCGAGGTAATAGGAGACAAAACCTGCTTGCGGGCACTCAAGGGTCACAACGCTGGTAAATAAAGGTATGCTTTCTCCTGCTTCCGATGTTTCAGATCCCTCTTCCGGGAAAACATCTTGCCAGTATTGCTGGATCCTATTCCACAGCTCTTCACCCGGTCCGGGTTCTGTGGAATCAAGCAGCATTTGCATTTCCGCTGGGGTCAGTTGGCCGATCCTGGCCAGTTCGAAGCCAACGGGAACACGCTCTCCGACAGTTGCGAGCTGAAGAATAACCCCATCAACAGGTGATGTGATCACCCTTTCATCGCGGGTGACGATCCCTCTAATTTCAGCCTGCTGCTGCATGTAACCCGGTTCAGCCTCAATGACCCCCAGGCGCCAGGATTGGAACTGCTCACCAAGCCAGTGATAGCCAAGCTGTACCAGAATAACCAAAGCCAGCAGTAACAGGATGTAAAAGACAACTGCCTGCCTGACGTTTCTGAAGCTAAAGCGTTTGCCTTCTCCGGGCAGCACTTCAAACCGCTGTTTCGCCTTCCTCAGACGCTTATTCTCCAATTTTCCTACCCCGTGACTTTGCTATTAAGGGCGATAAAACCGATCATCCTACCCGTTTTTCCGCAATCACGCCGGTAAGAGTAGAATAGATCAGGGTTACAGGAAGTGCATAATCCGCTTATGGCAATATTATCATGATTAATACCAGCCGTCAGCAGCTGATCGAGATTTATCGCTCCAAGATCAAGTTTGAATCTGTCTTCCGCTGTCGGTTCCAGGTAAGGCTGCCCGCTCCAGCCTGCCAGCCGAAATGCAGCGGCGTCCCCGCTACCCACCTGATAACAGCACCGGCAAACCGCCGGGCTCATCGCAACCAATAAACGGTTCGGTTTTACCTGGTATTGTTCCTGGAGATAGTTTACCACCTGTGGTCCAATACGGCCCAGTGCTCCCTGTTTTCCGGCATGCGCAAGCGCTATAAGTGGCCTGTCCAGTGCGCAGAAATAAAGGAGCTGACAATCGGCGGCATAGGCGGAGAGGATCAAACCCGGCTCATTGGTAACTAAAGCGTCGCAGCTTCTTGTTGCGCTTTGGGGCAGTGCTCCCTCACCTTTGTGGCTTTTGTCAAAAACAGCAATCTCCATACCATGCACCTGGATCGCTGAGACAATCTGCCGGTAATCGGCCTGAAAAAGGCTAAAAAAGCGGCGCCTGTTCTCGAGAACATTCTCTACGCTGTCCTCCGTATGGAAGGCCATGTTAAGCGACGCCAGATTACCACTGCTGCAACCGCCGGAACGGGTTGAGAAGGCATGTACCACCAGGCGGCTTGCCTTAAATAGTTCAGACTGCAGGTAAGCCTGGCTGCCGCATTTAATCAGCGAAAAAGATTTATTGCCCCTACCCATCGCCTGAACCTGCCCACTTAGTCACGATTCCTTCTCTCAGGGTCTTTTTAAGGTCAATGATGCGCTGATTGCGTGAACCCCGGAAAGAAAGGTTTAGATCCTGTTTGTTCTTCAGGTAAGGTCCGTCAATCAGAAGCCAGGCTGCTTCAAGCAGCTGCCTGATCGATGCATCTGATTGGCCTAAAACACACAGCTTTTCATATGTATAACCGCTGTAAACAACCAGGTTTAAACCGAGTGAACTTACCTGGCTGGCAAGCGCCGCGGCGGCCGGAGCCTGTAGAAAAGGCTCTCCACCGGAAAAAGTTACCCCGGTAATACCGTGGTTTTTGCTGATCATTCTTACCAGCACTTCTAGAGGAATTCTTGAGCCGCTTTTCGGATCTTGTGTTTCAGGGTTGTGACAGCCCGGGCAATGGTGCGGACAGCCCTGAAAATAGACAGTAGCCCTGATCCCCTGTCCGTCAACAATACTCTCTGCTTTAAATCCGGCCAGCTGTAGCATCACAGGCGATCATCGGGTTTGTAATGGACCCGGCGATCCTTAAGCTCACTGAATTTGGCTTCGTTAAAACGTTCATCGGTAGAAAGATAGCCGGTTATCCTGCGGATCCTCCTGATATTTGGGCTTCCGCATTCCGGACAATCCCCGCTGAAAACCCCGTTGTGCGAGCAGCTGCGGCATTCATCAATTGGAAAGTTAATCCCGCCGTAGCCAAAATCAGAAGCAGCCATTTTGCGGACAATACTGTCGACAGCATCAATATTGTTGGCCGGCGGCGCTTCCAGCTCTGTATAGCTGATATGCCCGGCATTGCAATGATGGTGGAACTGTCCCTCGCTTACAATTTTTTCAAACATCGACGTTGCGTAATAAACCGGGATGTGGAAAGAGTTGCTGTAGTAATCTTTATCCGTTACACCCGGGATCGTGCCGAAACGCTCCCTATCAATCTTCACAAAACGTCCGGCTAAACCTTCGGCGGGCGTAGCCACCAGCACAATGTTCAAATCGTACTCTTCGGCGTAGCTGTCGGTACGACGCCGCATGTGCTCAACAATTTGCAAGCCGAGCTTCAAGGCTTCCTGATCTTCACCATGATGCCTGCCAATCAGCATCTGCAGGGTTTCGGCCAGGCCGATAAAACCGATGGCCAAAGTGCCGTGCTTGATCACCTCGCGTATAGTATCATCAGGGCCGATTTCGTCAGAGCCGAGATATAGTTTTTGTCCCATCAGGAATGGCAGATCGCGGGCCTGAAGCCTGGCCAGCACCTCAAAACGGTGCAACAGCTGATGGGTAGCAATACGCAAAACCCGATCCAGCTGAACAAAAAATAGTTCCTGTTGACCTTTGCTCTCAAGGGCAATGCGCGGTAGATTCAGGGTAACCGGGGCGATATTGCCTCTGCCGGCTGAAACCGCTGCGCCATGCCGGTTGGCAATGACCCGTGTCCGGCATCCCATGTAGGATACCTCGTCACCATAGTCCTTATTGAAGCTGCTATCCATAAAGCTAAATGTAGGGTTCATCCGGCGGGCGGCCACCTGGAGGGCTAAACGATAAAGATCATAGTTGGGATCGCCGGGGTCAAAGTTAACGCCTTTCTTGATCCGGAAAACGAGATTGGGAAAGATCGGCGTCTCGCCCCGTCCCAGGCCGCGGCGGAAGGCCTCCAGCACCGCCCTGCTGACCATGCGCCCCTCTTCTGTATAATCTGTGCCAAAATTCAGAGAACTAAATGGAACTTGCGATCCCGACCTACTGTGCATCGTATTTAGGTTATATATCAATCCCTCGATGGCCTGAAATACTTCGTCATAGCCGGGGAAGGTTTTAAAGCTGCGGATTACCTCGCCCATGCTGCGGTCAAAATGGGGGAAACTCTGCCCGCCGAACATATCGTTCTGGTTGCTTTGCAGGATAATAGCAGCCTGGGCAGCAGCCGACCCAATCCGTTTCGGGGGGCGGATGTAGCCGTAACCGGTATTAAAACCCTGTTGCAGCAACCTGGTCAAGTCGATCTGCAAGCAGTTTAAGGTTTTACTGTAATAATCGAGATCATGAATATGCATGGCTCCTTCTTCATGAGCCTTGGCATATTCTTCCGGAACTAAATTGCTTAAGTAATACTGCTTGCTGGCCGCCGAGGCAATCTGCAACATTTTAGCTGAGGGGGAATTACTGATGTTGGCATTCTCCCGGCTAGTTTCTACCAGGATGTCTTTTACCACATCCATCAGTTCCGATTTGCCGTCGCGGATGCGAGTCCGGCGATCACGGTAAAGGATGTAAGCTTTGGCAGTACGGGCATGACCGTTTTCAATCAGTGTAACTTCCACCTCATCCTGGACCTCTTCAACGGTGGGAATTATCGCGCTGTGCGCTTTCTCCTGCAGGCTTTTAATCACCTGGTTGGCGAGATTTTCGGCTATGCCGCAATCGCTGCCGCCCACTGCAGTTGCCGCTTTAAAGATAGCTTCGGTAATTTTTACGGAATCAAATGGCACCACCCGACCGTCACGTTTGCGAATCTCTTTAAAAGTAATTCCGGTCGGCTGTCCATTTACTGTTTCAGTTGCTGCTGTGTCTTTATTCAATACCTTTACCCCCTCTGCAATAATCGTCCTGTAAGTTTATTTGGGCAAACCCCGTTCGGCCAGAGTCCGGGTAAGCTTCTTCTTTTCTGCGAGCATTGTTTCCAGTTCGGCCTTAAAAGTTTCTACATCTGGAAACTGCCTGAATACTGAGGCAAATCTGACGTAAGCCACTTCATCAATCTCGCGCAGTCGGGCCAGAATGATATCTCCGATGCGGTCCGTAGTTACCTCCCGCACGTAGCTGCTGCGTAGCTCCTGTTCTAAGTTTTTGACAACCTCTTCCCAGAGGGAAAGCGGAATATCACGCTTTTGCCCAGCTAACAGCAGCCCCTTGAGAATTTTAGATGAATCGAACAACTCGCGGCGGCCTTCTCGTTTAATAACCACCAGCGGCTCCTCTTCCATTTTTTCCATGGTAGTGAAACGATTGGCACAGGCAGTACACTGGCGCCTGCGTCTGATAGCGGTAGCGTCCTGAGTAGCTCTTGAGTCAAGAACCCGGGTTTCGGCTTCATCACAGAAAGGGCATTTCATGAAGAGCCCTCCAATCAATATATTGCATCTTAAACATTATAGACCACAACATGTTGTGTGTAAAGACAATTTTAAAATTTTTCACAATAAAAGGCGGCCCTCTTCCGTTGGAAGAAAGCCGCCTCATTAGAGTGAATGTCTTAGAGTTGTTTTATTCGTTTACAATCTTTACCTGTTGCTGCCAGCGTGACCAGGTCGGCGAATCTAGGTTTTCACCTCGATTTACTGCCATACCCCCAACTGCTGCCAGTTTGGGCCGGAAAGCCTGCTGGGCTTCCCTGAAGCCGGTAGCGATGACGGTAACTCTGACCTGATCCTTGAAGTTGTCATCAATAACCGAACCGAAGATGATGTTGGCTTCCGGGTCGGCATAGCTGGAAACGATACTTGCCGCCTCTTCGACTTCGTAAAGGCTGATATCGGATCCGCCGGTAATGTTAATCAGGACCCCCTTCGCCCCTTCGATCGAAACCTCGAGCAGCGGGCTGCTGGTTGCCGCTTTCGCCGCCTCGGCAGCGCGGTTTTCGCCGCTGCCCTGTCCGACACCCATCAAGGCCGGTCCGGTTTCAGCCATGATCGTCCGCACATCCGCAAAATCGAGGTTAATCAGGCCGGGAACGGCGATCAGGTCGGAAATTCCCTGCACACCCTGGCGTAAAACATCGTCTGCTACCCGAAAAGCTTCAAGCAGCGGAGTTTTCTTTTCAACAATCTGCAGCAGCCGGTCGTTCGGGATCGTAATCAGCGTATCGACCTTCTCCTTTAAAACAGTCATTCCCTCTACGGCCTGCTGCTTGCGCTTATTACCTTCAAAAGTAAAGGGTTTGGTTATTACCCCAACAGTAAGAGCACCTAGCTTGCGGGCAACTTCAGCCACTACCGGAGCTGCCCCGGTACCGGTGCCGCCACCCATGCCAGCTGTAATAAATACCATATCGGCGCCCTTGAGCATCGCTTCCAAAGAGTCTCGGCTTTCTTCAGCTGCCTTGCGCCCGATTTCCGGATTGGCCCCGGCGCCGAGCCCCTTGGTCAACTGTTCGCCGATCTGGATTTTATTTGCTGCATTGGACAGGTAAAGCGCTTGTGCATCGGTGTTAACCGCACAAAAATCGACCCCTTTTAATCCGGCAGCAATCATCCGGTTAACAGCGTTACTGCCTCCGCCTCCTATACCAACTACCTTAATAGAAGCAAACTGTTCCATCTCAATATCAAACTCGATCATTTAAAGCACCTCCCAATAATGGTCTGCTTTTATTCAATAATATCGGTCATCCAATCTTTCAGACGCTGCCAGAAACCGGAACCATGCCGCTTGGCCGCTTTGCCTTTTTCAGCGGCAAACATCCGCGGTTGGTTGTGCTGAGCGTAATACAATAAGCCAATTACTGTCGAATAGATCGGGTTTTGAACGCCGACCACATCAAAATTAGCCAACCGGACCTGGTTGCTCTCAAAATACTGGCGGGCGACTTCGACAAAACCTTTCATCGAGGAAACACCGCCGCGCAAAACAACCCCGGCCGGAGGCAAATATGGCCAGCCTAGTTTAATCATTTCTTCCCTGGTGATTTGTAAAATCTCCTGGACCCTCGGCTCGATAAATCCAGTGAGCTCTCTTTCCGACACCAGCCTGAGCTCATTGCTGCCTACTGTCTTGATTTCGATTTTTGGTTCACCCTCGGTATTGGTCAGGATAGCCGAACCATGATCGCGTTTCAGTTCTTCAGCCTTAAAATAGTTGATGCGCAAACCGGCTGCCAAATCAGTGGTTATATGGTCGCCCCCGAGTGGTATCACTACCATTTTCTGGAGTTTTCCGTGTTGAAAAAGCGAGACTTCAGTTGTTCCGGCTCCAATATCAACCAGGAATACGCCCAAGTCTTTTTCATCGGGCGAAAGGGAGATCTCGGAGTTAGCCAGCGCCTGCAAAATCAGGCCCCTGATGTTAATCCCTGCCTTGTTGACACAGCGCAGCAAGTTATGCAGGGAAGTGATCAGGCTGGTCACCACCAAAGCATCAACTTCCAATCTCACACCGAGCATACCAAGCGGATCCCTGATACCGTCAAAACCGTCAACAATAAATTCCCGGGGAATAACATCAACGATTTCTCGGTCCATTGTCAGAGCTACAACTCTGGCGGCCTGCATAACCCGCTCGATATCGTCTTCTCTGATCTCACGGTCTTCGCTACTAACTGCCACTACCCCGCGATTGCTGATCAGCTCAATGTTTAAACCTTTCAGGCCAACGTAGGCCGAGTCGATCTTCAAACCGGCCATCCGTTCTGCTTCTTCTACCGCAGTGGCAATCGCATCGACTGTTTTGTCAAGATCGACGATAACCCCTTTGCGGACACCATCGGAAGGGCTAAGGCCTAAACCAATAATGTTGACTGTGCCATCCGGACGGGGTTCCCCAAGTCCAACCCTAACCTCAGCCGTACCAACATCAATTCCCACCAGGTAGTTTCTTTTACTCACTGTAAAACCCCCTTACCCTTCCTATCATGGATACAGTTGTCCTAATTCCTAAATACTTCAACACATCTCAACAATTTCCTTTTTTTATTCGCTACGGCTCCACCTCCTCGTCCATGATTGCAACGCTTCCGGCTACGATCAGTCGACTGCCGGAACGCACATCAAGTTTAATCTGCCCGTCTTTCTGCAGATAGGGTAAACTACTTTCAACCAGCAGTAATTTCTTTTCCAGTGAAGAACTGTCGCCCAGCCAGATCTCCATCTGATCAGTGGTATAGATAATCAGGTTATAGCTGCTGCTTAAATCAAGCTCCTTCAGTGTGGCGAATTCTTTTCCTGCCCACAGAGTAAAAAATTCCCTTAATAGTTTCGCCCGCACTGAACAGCTTAGCGGCAGGCCCGGCGCGCCTATACTGCCGTCAAGCCCGGTGATCAAGGGGTAGGCCTGATCCTGCTCTGCAGACAGGTCAAAACAAACCGTGTTTTTGTCGATTAGCCAGTAACCGTCTGCCGTCATTACCGTAGCAACCGGAACCCGCTCTGTGACCCGGATCAGGACCGAACCGGGCAGACTACGGGTAACCTCCACTGTTTCCAGTTGAGGGTATTTATCTTTAATTTGTTGAATCGCCTTCTTCTCCCGCAGCATAAAAATGTTGTGTGAGTTTTCAGCACCGGAAACGCTGATGATATCAGCAGTTGGCACTGCGCTGTCTCCGGTAACCCTGATTTCGGTAATCGTAAAATATGATTCACCATGGACCGCCAATATACACAAACCTGCCAGCAGAGTCAGTCTGAACAGAGTCCGCAGGGCTCTTTTCCAGCCGGGCGCTTCCTTACGTTTTAGATTCAAGTTGCGGTTTTTCCCGGTCCCTTTCACTCTGCAGGCTCCTCTCCGACGATTTTTACTTCAGGCTTCAGCTCCAGACCAAATTTTTCTTTTACCATCTCCTGAACTGTTTTGATCAGGTTCAGGACATCTGCCGCGGTGGCCTTACCGGTATTAACAATAAAGTTAGCATGCTGGGTTGAAACTTCGGCGCCCCCGATACAGATGCCCTTGGCCCCAGCCTGCTCAATGATCTGACCGGCAGATTGATCGGGAAGATTCCTGAAAACAGATCCCGCACTCGGTAAATTGGGGTGGCGGCGCTGGCGCTCGGCAAGGAAATAATCGATCTGTCTTTTTAATTCCGTCTGCTCTCCCCTGGTTAAATCAAGCTCAACCTCATAAACAACCCCCTTGCCAATCAGGTTGCTGGTACGGTAACCGAATTCAAGTTCGTGGCGTTTCAGTTCAACAAGCTTCCCTTCCAGATTAACCAGTCTGACCAAACCAACTTTATCCCCAATGTAACCGCCAAAAGCTCCGGCATTCATGATTACCGCGCCACCTAGCGAACCGGGAATACCCACGGTAAATTCCAACCCGCTGAGCGACTCTTCAGCGGCGGTAAAAGCGAGCAGAGTCATCGGGGTTCCAGCCCCGACAATCAGTTTTTCACCGGCGGGTTTAACGTACGAAAATGATGGGCCAATATTGATTACCAAGCCCCTGATCCCACCATCTAAGACCAGCAGGTTGGTGCCGTTGCCAATGACCAGGTAGGGTACCTTGGTTTCACAACAGACACTTAATACTTCAACCAGCTCTTCTAACCCGACAGGACAAACGTAGTAATCTGCCGGACCTCCTACCTGCCAGGAAGTGTGATCGGCCATCGGCTCGTTGACTCTGATGCCATTGACCAACTTATGGTTTAGCAGCTCAACGATACTCATGATGCTACCTCCTCAAGGGAGTGGTAAAGTCTTTCTGCAGCATCGGTTACACCAAGCGCTTTACTTTTTTTCTGCATCGCGCTTCTCAGATCCGGATTACTAATCAGCCGGTTAATCTCCTGTTCAAGTTTTTTACGGTTAAAATCTTTTTCTTCGACCAAGACCGCCGCCCCTACATCTGATAGCATCCTGGCATTGTAATACTGGTGATTATTGACCACGTTAGGCGATGGGATTAAAATTGCCGGTAAACCAAGGGCGGTCAGCTCAGCCAGTGTAGTCGCCCCACTGCGGGTAACAGCAAGGTCTGCGGCGGCCAGGGCTTCAGGCATCTTGTTAAGATAGGAATACATTTTAACCTGCTCCGGCAAAGGTTTAAGTTTGCCGCTAATCTCCCGAAAATAAATATCTCCGGTTACAAAAACAATTGTTAGCCCCTCCGGCAGGGTCGCCTCTTTAAGGTAATCGGTAACCACCTCGTTTAGCCGCAGGGCGCCTCTGCTACCTCCGTAAATTAATATAATTTTTTTATTTTGATCAAGCCCGAGCGCTGAGCAACCTTCCTGGCGGCTTAAGCTTACGACCTCCGTCGACCGGGGATTTCCGGTGTGTACAATCCGGCGGCTGAGACGGGACAGTTTTTTTGCCGTCTCGGTAAAAGATATACAAACCATGGTGGCAAAAGGCGCAAGCAGGCGATTGGCCAGGCCGGGTAAAGCATTTTGTTCATGAATTACCACCGGCACCCTTTTAATCAGCGAGGCCACAACCAGCGGTGCCGCAACGAAACCTCCGGTGCCAAGAACCACATCCGGTTTGAAATCATCTATTATTTTACCGGCCTGCCTGATTCCGCTATAGAGGCTGCTGATGATTAGGCCAAACTGCTTAAAGCTGCGCTGGAAGCCTTTGGCCGGAATAGTTACCAGTTTAAAACCGGAGGCAGGAACAATCTTCTGTTCCAGCCCGGCCTCACTGCCGACGAAAAGTATCTCAATACCGGCATTGACCGAGAGCGCATATCTGGCCAAAGAGAGGCCAGGATAAATATGGCCTCCGGTACCGCCTCCGCCGATCAGCAGTTTCATCAGAACGCCCTCCCCGCTAAGGAGGATTCTTCCCTGGTATAACGGGAAATACTCAGTAAAATACCAATTGAGATCAGGGTAAAGAAAACAGAACTACCTCCGGCGCTGATCAGCGGCAGATTAATTCCGGTAACCGGCACTGAAGCAGTTACCACCCCAATATTGATCAGCACCTGCAGGCCAAAAATAAAAGTTATACCGGTGGCTAACAGGGAGCTGAATAGATCCGGCGCCTTAACGGCAATCTGATACCCACGCCAGAT
>JBFYYZ010000106.1:0-2794 GCA_041309745.1 Bacillota bacterium
GTCTTCATAGTGAAAAGTATCCAATGCTACCTCTGACGGGCGGTTGTCGCCAACAATCAAGTTAGCCATCCGCCTGCCGGTTTCCTGGCTGGTAACGGATACCGGCGATCCGGGATAAATAAAAAGGCTATCTTCACCGAACTCCCAGCCTTTGTAGCTCGAATGAAAGTGACCTGCCAGAACATATTTAACCGGTAAAGAACTGAAATATGATAAATGGGCGGGCATATAACGTTTGTACCCTTCATCCCCCACATCCCTTGTCGAATAGAAGGCATCCAGCAGCTCGCCGTGAAAGAGCAGGATATTTTGACGCCGCTCATCCATCAGGCTGCCCATCTCCCGCAGCCGGTCGGCCAGTCTTTCACCTTCGATCATCTCAAAAGGCAGGCCCCAGAAGCTGGAGTTACCAAAATCAAGCGGCTCTGCCCAGCTGTTTATCACATAAACATTTTCCCCGAAATAGAGGCCACTCCGGTATGATTGATAATCATGGTTACCAGGCAGGATTACCGTAGTCAGGTCATTATTCCCGAGGGCAGCTCTCAGACGGGCACGCAAAGTTTCAGCTTCGATATTCCGGTCAAAAAGATCTCCCGCAATTAGGAAGAAATCGACTTGCTCCCGGGCGGCAAGAGCAACCAGCTGATTTAAAGCTTCCCATCTTTCCGGATTTGTCGTATTCAGATGAAGGTCTGCTGTATGAAGGATTTTCAAAAGCCGGTTTCTCCTTCCTTTGTAAAATCAATTTTCGCATATCTAAAGCCGTCCTTGTCCAGTAGCATCCGGCTCTGGCCGTTTACAGTTAATGAACCGGCACAGGAGGGAACACCCAAATACAGAGTAGTGGCCGGGGAAGCTTTTCGGTGCAACACTATCTCCACCGTCTCTTTACTGACATCTGCATTGAACTTTTCGATCTGGGCCCCAGGGAAGATGTGACCCCCGGCCCCCAGAAGGTAGTAATCTTCTTCTGAACGCTTAACCTTGTAAAGACAGATGCTCTCATAGTGGGCCAGGCTTAGGGTTTTGCCGGGTGGCACTAAAAAATGATCAGGATGGTAATAATAGCTGCCGGTGATTTTAATCTCTTTTGCTTCCGCCGAAAGGTTGGCATAAAGCAGGTATTCTCTTTCGCCTGCGGTGAATCTAAAACAGTGAAGGTTAGCAAATATCGTGTGCATAGTGAGCTTAGTTTCAGCCAGCGGATAAGCGCTTTTCAGCATGGCCAGCTGAGCGCTGTTCAGCTCTCCTACATCATCGGAGAAGAAGATAAGACCACCCAAAAGGTTGTTCAACAGGAAGAGGGTGTAACGCTGTTCAGGTGTAAGTTTATTCTCATTAACACCCCTAACTCCATCCCTGAGCAGAAAAACATCTGGGTCATTGCGGAAAAAACGCCGGTCAAGTTCTTTGCGGGCGATAGAGCAGACCAGGGAGTTCTCGGCTGCCACTCTTTCCCTGTAGTGCAGGCCTGTCAGGTAGTCTTTCCAGTAAGGGCCGACATCACTGCCAATCCGGCAGTATTCGAAATTGCCAAAGGCCGGAGCCAGTGGCACACCGCAACCCAGAAGAATGCTTTTTTTAGATCTGGCGGCAATAAAGTCAATCGCCTCCGCCATGATCTGCCCCCGACTTTTCCCCGCTCGGGGCAATAATGCAGCCGCATAGAGAAAATCGAGTTTAAGCATCCGGTAACCCCACTGATCCTGAATCTTTTTGAAAACCTGATCCAGGTAATCCTGAACACCGGGAGCATAAAAATCTAAAGCATAAAAAAATCCTCCCCAGCCGGGATTGAAACCGGCTTTAACCGCCCTGCCCTTTTTGTTGCGCAACAGCCACTGTGGTTTATCCTGAAAGACTTTTGAGGAAGGGACGCAAATAAAAGGAGCCAGCCAAAGACCGGGGCGAAATTTATTTTTTTCAATAGCGTCAGCCACAGCCTGCATACCTGATGGAAACTTGCTGTTCGGTTCAAGCCAGTCGCCAATGGCGGCCTGCCATCCGTCGTCTATCTGGAAAACATCTAATGGAATTTTGCTCTTTGTCAGGTGATCGAGATTTTGCATTACGGTCGGCTCAGATACAGCAGTATAGTAATTATACCAACTACACCAGCCGCTGATTTTTTCAGCCTCAGGACGAGCATCCCTGCCAAACTTGCTGTATAGATCAAAAATCTGATCCAACTCTCCAGTACCCATAAAAAGTTTGAGCAGATTGAAACCATCGTCAACTCTGGCACCTTTACAATCCTTGTGCATCATCAACTTGCCGTCTGCATAGTTGTAGTCAAAGATAGTGTAGCCGCTTCTTTCATCAAGGGAGCCGAAAAAAACTACCCGGCCATCAGCCAGGCGAAAGTAAGTATAACTCCACGAGTGCAGGCGTCCTTTTTCTCCGCTGTATTTGAAAAGATTGTGATCACCGCAGGGGGCAAGCAACTGACGAGCTGGAAAAGGAAGGGGTTTGAGCCGATCTCGTTCACCCATCAGCTCGCTGCGGCTCCAGGACTGAAAACCGTTGACCAACATTTTGGTGTCTTGCGGAAAACCGGGTTGCATTTCGGCCGAAAAGGATATAAGCTCCGGTGTAAATTGTTCCGAATCTGAGGAGAGATCTAGCGAAATTACCATGCTATTTTGAGTTTCGCTGAAAGCGTTAACCTGCAGATCTAAGAAAGGAGGAAGCAAGCCCGGCAACCTGTAATCAGCTGGGCGATCATTAATTAGGCAACTGAGATTCAACCAGTCAAAAATAAAGTCACTGGTGCTGCCGGTTAGGATATTAA
>JBFYYZ010000107.1:0-4432 GCA_041309745.1 Bacillota bacterium
GCCGCAAAACTTCTTGAGCCGGCGGAGTAGAACTGCTGGAAGCCGAACCGGCGATACAAAAAGTGGCTTTGGCCTTAGAGCACCCTTCCGTAAAAGATCAAAAGGCTGACCTGGAGCGCCTGCTAATGGCGGCAAACCAGGAACACCTGCAGATAAACCCCCGCGAACTAGCCGCTTTACCGGCGCTGCTCCGCAACAACCATTACAAAGTAACCGTGGCCCATGATGATCGCCGGGTGATTTCGCTGGAACCAGGCGATACCAGCGACCAGCTTTTCGGGGTCGCTTTTGACATCGGCACTACCACGATCGTTGGCTCGCTGATTGACTTAAGCAGTGCGACTGTATTAGCGGTAGCGGCAGCCACCAACCCTCAAAATGTTTACGGCGCCGATGTGATATCGCGCATCACACATGCTTCCCAGGTTGAAGATGGCCTCAAGCAACTGCAGGGTAAAGTAATCGATGCCGCAAACCAGATTGTCCGGCAACTGCTGAAGCAGTCCGGAATTGTCCGCGACCAGGTTTACGAAATTACCGCCGTAGGCAATACAACGATGAGTCACCTCTTTATGGGTATTGATCCAACCTACCTGGCACCGGCACCCTTTATACCAGCCTATAGCAGAGCCCTCGAGGTTGAAGCCTTACAACTGGGTTTGAACATTAATCCGTCCGGCAAGGTTCTTTTCTTACCAAACATTGCCGGTTATGTCGGTTCCGACACGGTGGGAGTAATTCTCGCAACCAATATGGACCGACGCAAAGACAACTGCGCCGCCATCGACATCGGCACCAACGGTGAACTGGTCCTGGCCGCCGGGGGCCGCTTAATGGCCTGTTCGACAGCGGCGGGGCCCGCTTTTGAGGGGGCAGAAATCAAGCACGGCATGCGTGCCGCGGCCGGAGCCATCGAAGCGGTGAATTACTGTGACGGCAACCTGGAAATAAAGACAATCGAAGACGCACCGGCCTGCGGTATCTGCGGTTCCGGTTTAATTGATGCTGCTGCAGCGCTGTTGCAAGCGGGGTTGATTGAACCAACCGGCCGCTTTGTCAACCCGGAAGAAAACCCGGAGCGCATCCCCAAACAGTTTCTGGGCAGACTAAGGCCAAGCCAGGTTGGGTACGAGTTTATTCTAACCCCTGCTGCTGAATCGGAAACCGGTGAAGATATTGTATTGACCCAGGGTGATCTGCGTGAACTGCAGTTGGCCAAAGGGGCCATCTACGCCGGGCTGATGATCCTGCTGAAAGAAGCCGATCTGAAAATCAGCGATCTCGACCAGGTTCTGTTGGCAGGGGCCTTCGGCAACTATGTGCGCAAAGAGAGCGCTCTGACGATCGGCCTTTTGCCCACCATTCCGCCGGAGAAAATTGTCGCTGTTGGCAACGCCGCCGGTGATGGTTCGCGCATGGCTCTTGCTTCTCAGACCATGCGCAAGCGAGCACTGGAACTACCACAAAAAGTAGAACATCTGGAGCTTTCAACCCGCCCCGATTTTCAGGATATTTTCATCGATGCTCTATCTTTTCAGGGTAGTGTAGAACTTTAGTTTTTCTGCTCTTTTTTTCGGTGATGCAGGAAACTTCAGGGCCTTGTAGAATACTATTAAATTCGATAAATATCACTGCAGGAGGTTCCTTATGCAAACAGCCAAAGAGATTATGACCAAGCCAGCTCTCAGCGCTCGTGAGACCGATACGGTGAAAGCAGTGCTCGAACTGCTCGCTGAAAAAAGAATTAGTGGTGTTCCAGTCGTCGATGAAGATGGAAAAGTGATTGGGGTGATCTCCGATACGGATATTATTCGTTACGCTCACCAGATCAGTGTGGTACCCCTTTCCAATTTATCAGGCTGGATCTCTCCTTATGTTGAGATTTCTGACCTGGCCAGTATGCGCAAGGGCTTTGACCTTTTGCACCGGACGGATGTTAGTCAGATTATGACCAAAAAAGTGTACACAGTCCATGAAGATGCTCCGGCAAACGAAGTAGCCGAAATGATGAACCGCCGCAAGATTAACCGGGTTCCGGTAGTCGACTCTGAGGACAAACTCAAAGGGATCGTCACCCGCTCCGACATGGTCCAGTGTATGGCCAATCTCTAAGAAACGGAAGCTTAACATTGAGCTCAGTGCATAAAGAAGCAGCGAAAACAGGCGGTTTAAAAAACCGCCTGTTTCAGGTTAAAAAGACCGGTGCCATTGTGGTTGGAAAAGCGTTGATCGCCATCACCCGCTTATTGGGTCGCGGCGGCACCACCCTGCCGGGCAGACTGGCAATCCGGATTAAGCCGGATTTAGCAGAACTGCTCGCCGGCCTGTTGCTGAAAGGTGCCCTGGTTGTAACCGGTACAAATGGAAAAACAACTACATCCGCCTTTATTAAGAATATTCTCAAAGCCGCCGGTTACAGCTGTATTCATAACCAGTCCGGTTCCAATATGTCCTGGGGTGTTGCCTCGGCCCTGGTTGATTCAGCCTCAGTGGGCGGAACCATTACGGCGGACTGGGCCCTGATGGAAGCAGACGAAGGAGCTTTTCCCAAAATTGTTCAGGATATCCGCCCCCTTGGCGTTGTGGTTACTAATATCTTTCGTGACCAACTTGACCGTTACGGAGAAATTGACCGCATCCAGGAAGCAATTGGTCGCGGTATGCAGGCCCAACCAGCCGGTGGTTTTCAGGTTATTAATGCCGATGATCCATCACTAGTCAGTTTAGGCGGTCTGGAGGGTAAACAGCGACTGACCTATGGGTTGGAAATAGATCTGATTGAAGACAGTTTTCTGAACACTGGTCGTGATACAAAAACCTGTCCGCTTTGTAAAAAAGAGTTAACTTACGAGCGCGTTTACTTTGCCCATCTCGGCCACTATCACTGTCCTGCTTGTGATTTCCGGCGGCCTATGCCTGACGTGCAGTTAACCGCCCTGACCATTAAAGCCGACGGTTCGAGCCTTCTAACCATCGAGACCTTTGACAGACAGATCAACATCAACAGCCCGCTGCCGGGAACCTACAATTACTACAATCTGCTGGCAGCCCTAACCTGCGCTCTGGCTCTGAAAATCCCGGAGGAAAAAGCAGTCAAGACCCTCGAAACCTCCAATCCCTCGTTCGGCAGAATGGAAAGCTTTACGGTAAATGAGAGGGAGCTGGTCATAGCCCTGATCAAAAACCCGGTGGGAGCCAACGAGGTGCTACGCACCATCTTAAACAGAGCCGAAAAAGCGATCCTGCTGGTAGCAATCAACGATAAAATAGCTGACGGCACTGATGTCTCCTGGCTTTGGGATGTCGACTTCGAACAGCTGGCCGCCAGGCCTGAACAGCTAACGGCTACCTTTGCTGCCGGGCTGCGAGCCCGGGATATGGCAGTTCGTTTTAAATACGCCGGGCTTGATTGGCAGCAGGTTCTGGTTGAAGAAAACAGCGGCACTGCTCTGTGCCGCGCCCTGCAGGCCACCCCACCTGGTGGAAAACTTTACATTTTGCCAACTTACACGGCTATGCTCGAAATTCGCCGCCACTTAAACCGGATGGGTTACGGCCGTCCGTACTGGGAGGATCGCTAATGGACAGGCAGATCAATATTTACCATTTATATCCATCCCATCTCAACCTCTATGGCGATCGGGGCAACATGCTGGCTCTTAGCCGCCGAGCCTGGTGGCGCGATATTGAGCTACAAATTATCCCTATTGAACCGGGCGACCAGATCAATTTTGACCGGTGTGATCTGCTCTTTATGGGTGGAGGTCAGGACAGTGATCAACTGCTGGTGGCAGCAGATTTAAAAAAACGACAGGTTGAAATGCGCCAGGCAGTTGAAGCAGGGATGCCAGTCTTCGCCGTCTGCGGTTCCTACCAACTGCTTGGCAACTACTATACTGCCGCAGCGGGAGAAAAGATCGGCGGCCTGGAAATACTCGATCTCTATACCGAAGCAGGCAATAAACGGTTAATCGGCAATGCTGTAATTAGCTGTCAACTCTGGCAACCGGCCCGAACCCTGGTCGGCTTTGAAAACCATGCCGGCAAAACCTACCTGGGCCCGGGATTACAACCGCTGGGCACGGTATTAAATGGTTTCGGCAACAATGGCCGGGACAAAAAAGAAGGCGCCGTTTACAAAAATGTAATTGGCACCTATCTTCACGGTTCACTGCTACCTAAAAACCCCTGGCTGACTGATTACCTGCTGGCCAAAGCACTCAAGTACCGCGACCAGGACAGCTCATTGAGCAAACTGGATGATTCCACAGAAACAGAGGCTCACCAGGCCGCCATCTATCTGGCCAGATCCTGGCGCCATCGCCTGCGCTCAAGCCGGGCTTAAGTCTACTCCTCTTTCTCTAGCAGGTATTCAATTTCTGCATTTTCAAAAAGCCTGGCCACGAGAGCATTGATTACCTCGGGTATTTTC
>JBFYYZ010000108.1:0-3039 GCA_041309745.1 Bacillota bacterium
CTAATTGCGTGGCAGGCACTTCTTCTTTTTTTAATAGCAGGTTCACGTCCCAGTTAAATTCAAAGCCGACATAATTATTAACCAGGTCGAGCAAATTCTTTAATCTGTTTCCTGTAGGTAATAAATTTTCATAATCTTTCAATGTTAAGGGCCCCATAACGATCCGGAATTTGTGTTGGCATTGCCAGCTTTTTACACCTATCACCGAAGAAACTCCAAGTTGTCCTGTTGCTTCTATGCTATTCAAATAACAGTAGCTATCTTCAGGAATATCGAGCCATTCACCGATAAATTCGTGTATTTTGACAGTTACCTTAAAATAATGATTGAGAATAGATATCAATCCCTCGGCATGATGTGTATGACATCCGAAATGTGCAGCAAAATGCAATTTTATATGATCACAAATAGCGTCTCGCTGCCGAAGCGATGCTTCTCCTAGCCCCAGCAATGACCCAACAAATAGTAAGAATTTATCATTTTCCGGCCGATCCAGCTGAACTGTTGGTTCCTTATCTGCCCATGCCCGATAAAAGAGACATAATAAGCGATGATGAAACATATCCGCAAAGTCGGATAGGGTTGTATCTTTGGCATTTCGTATGCGATTTCTTGCAAACTCCGTTAAATGTAGCGGCAACGGACCATTAGGTCCAAACATTCCAAAAAACAAGACCTTAAGCCGTGCTAACTGATTGCCCTCTCTTGTAAATGAATCTAGTGTCGATGGTGCAAATAGAAGACTTGGGGTTTGACCTAACCTAATCACATCATTCTTAGGAAGAGCTGAATAGCCAAATCGAGGATTATTTTTATGTAAACATTCGAACTGCCGTAATACCTCATAAAAACCAAATTTATAAGGATCATTATCTAATTCAACTAACAAATCTAAACCAGTGTTCGAGTCCCTGTCCTGACCGGCCATCGCATAATCTCCCCATGTTTTTTTGTTTTTATGACTGTCTGCGTAAAACTGTTAATAGATACATATTTACAGAAAAATTTATCCAAAACAGCGCCCAACAGAAAGCTACTTGCTCCTTCAAAAGCCGTATCGTCAAAAGTAACTGTTATCTCTACCCCTCGACCAAAACACATTGGACCCGAAACCGGAACGCGAAACACTACCGAACGACTGTTAACCGATAAAAGCCCCTCGATTTGTTTAACGATAGAGGCATCGGCGTAATCCCCATAAAGCCTTAATAAATCTCGTACTGCCGTTGCGCCCTGGGTCTCATCATTATTAATCAGGGTCAGATAATTCAACGACAGGTGGCTAATCAATCGCCACGCATGCTCTCCTTCAGCATGACTGGGTTTAGGGTCTGTCGGCCTAACCAGGCAGCAGACAGCATCTACAGGTGCACTAATTTCCAAGGTAAAATCAGTTGCTCCTTCCCCAATCAACATTAATTTTGGCAGATCACGATTTGTACATAAAGTGTTGACAACTATCTGTTTTAAGTCACTCCGGTAAGGAGTTTCACTGGCATCGACTAGTGAAATAAAAACCTCACTGCCCAGGTAATCTGATTTTATTCTTTTGTTACTCATACTGATAGGAACCAAGGCAGGCTGGCGTCTTAGCGTGTAGTATGCAAAATCACCTTGAAGCCCCAGCTCTTGCTGATTTGAGTAAAAAGGTCGAAAAGTTTCGTCTGCTATATCTGCAGAACCGTAGCCTGTCACTTCCAGAACAGAATGCACTTCATAGTCATATTGTCTGGTTTTATCTATAACAAGGTGATGTTCTGTACTCAGGTGACTCAGATGGACTCTATCTGTTCTTTTAGAAAACAAATTAATCGCCGGAGTGCAATAAAGTGCAAAATTATTAACGCTCGTTAATTCCTCCATTTCCGGTATCGACTTATCTAATAAAATCACCACTTCTATAGTTGTTTGATCGCAGCGTTGAAAAGCAGATTGAAGATTTCCAAATTCAATAAATAAAAAGCGTTGGGGAATAGTAAAATATTCCTGTAATAAACGATAACCTTGAAATGATGGAGCGGCATAGGGCAATAAAGCCTGTTCAGCTTCAAATCCCATTGGTTTAATAGCCGATTTATTAAGTTGCTGTCTCCATGCAGGATCTTGCCCTGACGGCTGAATAGCAATAGCCAGAGAGTGGCCAATGATCAACTCATATAGATGCAATGGAACTCTACCGCTTCCGTGCAAATAAACAGGTAGCCGATCTATGCTGAGTTGCTGCAAGGGGATATCTAATACCGTTTCCAAACGCAAACGAAGGCCTGCTTTAACACCTTTAATTTCCAAGCCGGCATAGCGAACCGCTTCTCCTAAAGGCAAGTAATTTGCTTCAGTCAATTGCAGAGGCCATAGATTTAATTCATGCGCCGTTTGAAATTCACATTTTGCTCGACCCTGGACGCTGGAATTACTTATCAATCGGGTATGCCTGGGCAATACAAATCCATTTTCTGTTACTCCCCCTTTAAAATCAGGTTTAAATTGCACCACCGCCATCGATGGTAAAGGAGCCAAATAGTGCGGATAAACCATTTCCAGCAAATGCTGGGTAAAACGGGGAAATTCGGCCTCCATTTTCAAATGGATGCGCGCGGTCAGGAAAGCAAAGCTTTCCAAAAGTCGCTCGACATACGGATCGGCACATTCAGTACCCCCTAAATCGAGTCCTGCGGCGATTTTTGGGTGACTCTTGGCAAATTCGGTGCCCATTTCGCGAATAAACTGCAACTCTCGCTGGTAATGCTCAATCAGTCGGGGGATCATGTCTGCGACCCCTGAGGACGATAATCTGAAACCGAAACTTCGCCACTATCCAATTCGAACTCGGTACGCAAATGTAAATGCAGCGGCTGGGGCTCTGCCCATAATTCGCCTTCAATGTCGAATGCCAAGGCATTATGGTCGAACAGGCTTTTATCTGCGGTAACCAGCACCGTTAAAGTGCGGGGAATGATGCGTGGTTCGAAATTAATAAGCACTTGTTTAAGCAACAATTCCATAGACCGCACATCAAAACCTGATACGGTTTTGCCGGTT
>JBFYYZ010000109.1:0-5258 GCA_041309745.1 Bacillota bacterium
ATGTTAGGCATGGCCTTTATTTAGGTCGGGGCTTTACCGGTGTGCGGTGCCCTCTATTACCTTCCCCGGTTAGTTGGCCTGCAGAAAGCCAAAGAGTTGGTTTTCTCCGGCAGCAACATCAGCGCTGCTGAGGCTAAGCGCATCGGGATTATTAACGATTATTATCCCGATGAAGAGCTGCTGGAAAAAACAATGATTGTAGCTGCTAATTTGGCCGAAGGGCCTTCCGTAGCTTTGGCCCAGGCCAAAGAGATTCTTAATGCCAGTGGTAACTTAAGCTTGGATCTGGTTATGGAACTTGAAATATACGCTCAGAGTGTCTGCTTCCAGACCGAGGACCACAAAGAAGGAGTCATTGCGTTTTTGGAGAAACGCAAACCAAACTTTAAAGGCCGTTAATCAAAAAGATCTGACAACATTCAACTACAAGCTGCAGCATTACTTACAGAAAGATCTTCTGTTTACTTTTGCTGCAGCTAAAATTTTCTTAAAACCATTAAATCGGCTAATGGCCAACGAGGTGAAGAGATGAATCATGAGGTCACAAAACAGGTAATAAAAGAGGATGAAATATATGACGCCCTGGTAATCGGTGCCGGACTCGGCGGTCTTTCAGCAGCCCTTAAATTGGCCAATGACGGAGCAAAGGTCTTACTGCTGGAAAAACATAATCTGCCCGGAGGGTTTGCTACCAGCTTCGTGCGGGGACGCTTTGAATTCGAAGTATCGCTGCATGAGCTTTCTGACATCGGTTCTCCGGAGAAAAAGGGAGCGGTCCGCCGCTATTTTGAAGACGAACTAAAAATGAATATCGATTTTCTGCCGGTTCCGGAAGCCTATCACCTGATCCTAAAGGAAGATAATATCGATATCAGTCTACCCTTTGGAATTGACAATTTTGTTGATGCCATCGAAGAAAAGGAAACAGGATGCCGGTCCGAGCTGCAATCTTTTCTCGCAATTTGTCACGAAGTTTCTAAAGCGCTCAGTTACCTGGGCACTATTAAGGGTATCCCCGATATAAATGAACTTACTGAAAAATATCCTTCTTTTGTCACGACAGCAGGGTATACTGTTTCGGAAGTCATTAGCAGGTTTAAATTCAATTCTCGGGTTTTGCAAATGATCTATCCCTATTGGTGTTATCTTGGGGTACCGATCAGTCGTCTCAGCTTTACTATTTTCGCTGTAATGCTCTACAGCTATCTAAGCAGGGGGGCTTATATCCCCCGGCTAAATTCACATGGTCTTGCTACAGCAATGGAGCATAAATTAAGAGAACTTGGGGCGCAAATTTACTTTAACACTGAAGTGACAAAGATTATTGTTGAAGGAGGCAGGGCAGTTGGTGTGGAAACTGCCGCGGGTGAAAGATTCAAAGCACCTTTTGTGGTGGCCAATCTTTCCCCGCACCTTGTATACGGAAAGTTAGTTCATCCTCACAGCGCTGTTCCGGAGGCTGCCTTAAAAAATACAAACGCTCGCAAACTGGGAACCAGCGCTGTTGTCATCTATTTAGGGCTTGACCGTTCTCCGGAGGATTTGAACCTGAACAGCTATGGTTACTTTATTGGGCCGTCCATGGATACTGAAAAAGCATACCATAATTTTTTTAGTATTGAAGCACAGGAGATGCAAGCAATCATCTGCCTTAATAAGGCCAATCCAAGCTGTTCACCCCCGGGCACCACCATTTTATCCAGTACTACCCTGGTCGGGCCTGACGTCTGGAAAGAAGTTAGCCCGGCTAATTACAGCGAAACTAAAACCCGCATAGCCCGGGGGATGATTGAAAAGATGAGCAAATACTTAAGTGTACCGCTGGCCAGGCATATTGAAGAAATTGAAATAGCCACTCCGCAAACTTTTCACCGTTATACGGGGGCTTACCGCGGAGTGATGTACGGGTATGAACAAGATCCCTGGGATTCTGTTGTTGCCCGTTCGATGAACCTTTTTAACGAGAAGTATATTAAAGGACTTGAATTTGTCGGTGGTTTTGCCTCAATGGGGCATGGTTATGCTCCATCAATTATTTCCGGGCGTATCGCTGCTTCCTCAGTGCTTCACCAACTTAAGAAGCTGCATGCAGTAAATCAGGAAAAGACCATACAGGGGGGGAGCAAATAATGGAAGTGTATGGTTTAGAAAAGGATTTAGAAAAGATGTTTGCGATGAACAGCGAGCGCATGGTAAAAATGGCCGAATCACAAGCGGTAATTGATGCTTCAGACCCGATCCGTGATCTTTCCCAGGCTTTGCACCCGCTTGGCCTGAATTTAGTCATTACGGAAATCCGGCAGGAGACCGAAAGCGTAAGAACCTACCGCTTAACAACCTCCAATAGAGGAGAACTGCTGCCTTATTTTCGGGCCGGGCAATATCTTAGTGTGAAAGCGAAGATCGGTGATCATGTGGTTTCGAGGCCCTATTCCATATCTTCGGCGCCACATCTTGCAAAAGACTTTTATGAACTGACAGTTGCCAGCAAAGAAGGAGGTTTTGTCAGCGGACAAATTTGGGACAGTTGGAAAACCGGTTCGGAAATAAACGCTACAGGACCCCACGGCAACTTTTATTACAATCCGCTGCGCGATCAGCCTGACTTAATAGCTCTGGCCGGTGGTTGCGGCATTACACCCTTCAGGTCAATGATCAGCGAGATGATAAAAACAGGTGAGTCCCGAAAAATGATTCTGCTCTATGGCAGTCGTAATGAAAAAGAAATTGTATTTAAGGAAGAGCTTGAAGAGCTCTCCCGGCTACATCCTGAACAGCTGCAGATAGTCCATGTGCTTAGTGAACCCTCTACTCAGTGGCAGGGCTACAAAGGCTTTATCAGCAGCGAACTGCTGAAAATAGTTACTAAAGCAGAGCCGTTATGTTATAACTATTTTCTCTGCGGTCCCCCTGAAATGTACACTTTTTGTTTTAAAGGTCTCGATGAATTAGGCATCCCGCAGCGGCTGATTCGCTATGAACCAGCAGCCACAGCCGATTATTCGCTAATCAGCAGTGAGCATCCGCAAGTAGATAGCCATGCGTCTTACACGATCGACTACAGGAGAAAAGCAACTGCGGGAAAAATTAAGGCGCTGGCCACGGAAACTATTTTAACGGCTTTCGAACGGGCTGGTCTAAACCCCGATGCGCAGTGCCGTTCAGGGGAATGCGGTTTTTGTCGTTCCCTGCTCATTTCCGGATCAGTTTATAACAGAAAGGATGGTGATGGCAGGCGGGCTGCGGATTTAGAATACGGCTATATACATCCTTGCTCAACTTATCCGTTAAGTGATTTGCAGCTGATTATCAACTAAGAATCTGCCAACCGCTAAATTACTTTAAAGCTTCCGAACGGTTCCATAAAATTATTCACTATGGAAAGAGGAGGATTGACTGATGGCTAATGCCTGGGTAAAAATGTATGCGCCCGGAGTACCGGAAAAAATAGAGTTTGATCAAATCACCATGTCCAGGGTCCTTTCCCGAACGGCAAAAAAGTATCCTACCTACACTGCATTAAACTGGATGGGTAACAAAATCAATTACAACCAATTGGAGCAGCTGGTAAACCAATTCGCCAGGGCTCTGATCGATTTCGGCGTACGTGCCGGAGATAAGGTTGCTCTGCTGATGCCGAACTTACCGCAAACAGTAATTGCCAATTATGCGACGATGCGTATTGGAGCGGTTTGCGTGATGAACAACCCTCTCTACACGGAAAGAGAGTTAAAGCACCAATTGAACGACTCCGATTCAAAAGTAATTGTCGGGTTGGATCTATTACTGCCGCGGATGCTCAATCTAAAAAAAGAAACCAAGCTGGAACGAATCGTTACCTGCCACATTAACGACTATCTGCCTTTTCCGAAAAAACAACTTTACCCCTTTGTAAAAAAAGCGATGTATCGCAAAATTGAGCCGCAGGAAGGAGTCGATCAGTTTACCGATTTGATTAAAAAATATTCTCCGGACCCGGTGGAAGATCAATCAGCCTGGGATGATTTGGCAGCTCTGCTTTACACCGGTGGGACAACAGGCCTCAGCAAAGGGGTAATGCAGACCAACGAGAATCTTTCTGTCAATGTACAGCAATTCGCCGCCTGGCTGCCTGACATCAAGCCGGGTGAAAAGATGTTGGCCGACCTGCCTTATTTTCATACTGCCGGATTTACAATCATGCAAAACCTTCCGGTTTGGATGGCGCTCGAGGCAATTACTGTGCCCCGGCCGGATCCGGAAAACGTTCTCGATGCTGTTAAAAAGTACAAACCTGATTACCTTCCCGGGGTGCCAACCATTTATAATGGTTTGCTGAATAACAATGAATTCAAGACCATGGATCTCTCCTTTATCAAGGGCTATTTTTCCGGAGGTGCTCCCCTGCCGATCGATACTTATAACCGGTTAAAAGAGCTCAATGGTTCAGATTTGCTGAGCATTTATGGCTTAACAGAATGTACGGTGACGGCAACAGTCAGTCCCTGGGGTGGTAAGGTTAAACCAGGTACAGAAGGTATCCCGGTTCCCAATACGGAGGTAAAAATTGTCGATCTCGAATCTGGTATCGAGGAGATGCCCGCCGGCGAGACGGGGGAGATTATCATTAAGGGTCCCCAGGTGATGAAAGGTTATTATAAGAACCCCGAGGCAACGGAGGCAGTCCTGAAAGACGGTTGGCTTTATACGGGCGATATCGGATTTATGGATGAAGAAGGTTACCTGACGGTAGTCGACCGGAAAAAAGATATTATCATTGCCGGAGGCTTTAACATTTATCCGAATGAAATTGACGATATCCTTTTCGGCCATCCCAAAATTGCCGAAGCTTGTACAATTGGTATTCCGGATCAGTACCGGGGTGAAACGGTAAAAGCCTATATAGTTCTTCATGAAGGTGAAACAATGACGGCCGATGATGTTGAAGCCTTCTGCCGGGAATCGCTTGCGCCGTATAAAATTCCGAAACAAGTTGAGTTTATAGAAGAACTCCCGAAATCAGGTGTTGGAAAAATACTAAGGAGAGCATTAAAAGAACAGGAGTTGAATAAAACTAAAGCCTGATATTTCAGTCAGCCTGAATAAGTTGCGTTATAAAGGGCCGGTACTGCCGGTAGCTTGGGTGATGCTGGACTGTGATTGCTTAATAAGGGCCAATTCGTTTCTGTCGTTTACGCGAAACGGGTTGCTGCCCTTTTATTTTATAATTGAAGGGTATAATAATAAATTAGAGAATAGTTAATAGGGTTATTAACAGT
>JBFYYZ010000110.1:0-2829 GCA_041309745.1 Bacillota bacterium
TGCTTTTAGGCCAAAGATTAAGGCCAGTAAAACCGACAAATGGCTGACGCTGCTGTTCGGCGGCAGCATCCAATTTTTTTTGCCCTGAGTGGGCGGGTTAAGCATCAGGTAGATAGCGCCAACAATGATCAGCGAGACAACAAGGGTCATCATTAAAAAGCTGTATATAAAGCGGTAAAAAGGAAGCTTGAAAACATAAAAGGAAACATCGGTTCCAAAAATAGGATCACTGATATTGAAGGGGACGTGATTCAGATAACGTAAAAGCTCCATCCAGTAACTGCCGGCATAGCCGGATAAGATATAGGCGAGGAGAGCCGCAGCAGCAAGAAAAAAGAAAACAAGGCGTCGCGGAGTCAATAATTGCATCATCCCTGAGGCCATCAACCTTTCCCGTAAAGCCAGGTTGGGAAAACTTAAAATATAGCGACGGGTAAAGAGCAGGTTGATAAAGAGCACTACAAAAATGAACAAAAAGGCCCCGATTCTCATGCCCCAGCGGGTCAGGTACTGAGTCCAGAAAACCTGGTCTGCATTAAGATCGCGGAACCAGAGCAGATCAAGATAAAAATTAGTACCCGTTAGAAAGATTGAACCGATAACCGCCAAAATAACTATAATCAATATAAAACGGCTGCGCATTAGTGATCCCCTCCGTAAAAATAAATACCGGTGCACTCACCGGTTAGTACTGATCCTGATTTTATTTTAGCCTAACCGGTGTTTGCTTGTCAAAAAGCGCCGGTTTCGAAGCAGCAAATTGAGCAATTATTATAACCTTATCGCTTCACGATCGATACCCCGGAACTGGTCCCAATCCTGGTTGCGCCGGCCTCAACCATCCGTAAAGCTGCGTCAAGATCGCGTACCCCACCTGATGCTTTTACTCCAAGCTTTGGCCCCACTGTTTCGCGCATTAGCAAGATATCGGCAACTGTTGCTCCACCCGGCCCGAATCCGGTCGAGGTCTTAACATAACTGGCCCCCGCTTTTTTTGCCAGCTTGCAGGCCAATACTTTTTCATCTTCAGTAAGCAACCCGGTTTCGATAATCACCTTCACCAGGCAACCTGCTGCCGCCTTAACAACGGCAGCAATGTCTGCAGTTACATAATCTTCCCTTTTATCCTTCAGCGCGCCAACATGAATCACCATGTCAATTTCTGCAGCGCCATTTTCAACGGCTTCGGCTGCTTCGAATGCTTTTGCTGCCGTTGTTGTAGCACCCAGGGGAAAACCGACCACACAACAGACCCTGACTGCACTGCCCTGAAGGGCCTTAACGGCAGTTTTTACATAGGAGGGATTGATACAGACAGAAAAAAAACTAAACTTGATAGCCTCCCGGCAAATTTCCTCAATTTGCACTTCAGTTGCTTCCGGCTTTAGCAGGGTATGATCGATATAGCCACTCATTTTCTCTGACACTGTTATAATCACTCCATTAACTGTTTACTCAACAAAACCTAAGATCAACTTTTCTTTTTCCACCAGTGCATCTTGCAATTCATAGGCTTCAATAATCATTTTCTGGACGCTATTAAGCTGTTCGGCCTGTGCATCAGCGCGGGCATGTATTGTTGCTATACTCTCTCCGGCTTGAACCGGATCGCCAATTTTCTTATTTATAACGATGCCGACCGCCGGATCAATTACTGAATCTTTATTTTCCCTTCCGGCGCCCAGGTTCATGGCCGCAAGCCCGATTGCTTCCGCCTTCAGAAGCTGGACATACCCGCTTGCTTCAGCTACCACCGCAATCTGGTTTTCTGCTTCAGGCAGTAGTGATAAATCATCGGCTACTTTCTCATTGCCATGCTGATTGCGGACCAGGTCTTTAAATTTTTGTAGCGCTGCACCGCTCCTGATTAACGTTTTCAGCAGTTCCCTGCCCTCGTCAGGTTCAGAACACTTTCCGGCCAAAGTCAGCATCCAGCCACCCAGCACCAGGCATAGTTCTTCCAGATCAGATGGACCTTCACCCTTAAGAGTCTGGATCGCTTCTTTAACTTCCAAAGCATTGCCTACACCATACCCGAGTGGCTGATCCATGTTGGTTACCACGGCTACCGTTTTACGGCTGGCGCCGTTACCAATGGAAACCATCATACGGGCCAGTTCAAAAGCTTCTTCGCTCTTCTTTAAAAAAGCGCCGTCTCCTGTTTTTACATCCAGGACAAGGGCGTCAGCCCCAGAAGCCAGTTTTTTGCTCATAATACTGCCGGCAATGAGCGGCATGCTGTCTACCGTCGCTGTTACATCACGTAAGGCGTAAAGCAACTTATCGGCAGGGACCAGATTCCCGGTTTGACCAGCCACTGCCACTCCAATCTTCCTGACCGCTTCAACCAGCTCTACTAAAGGCATTTCCGTTTTGAAGCCGGGAATCGATTCCAACTTATCAAGTGTTCCCCCCGTATGACCGAGGCCCCGTCCGGAAAGCTTCGCGACAGGGACCCCTGCAGCTGCAACCAGCGGGGCAAGCACGATGGTGGTTGTATCACCCACCCCGCCGGTGCTGTGTTTATCAACCTTCACGCCTGGGATGGCGCTCAGATCAATAGTATCGCCCGAGTTGACCATTGCCCAGGTCAGGTTAAGGGTTTCTTCTTCATTCATGCCCTTGAAATAGATAGCCATCATTAAAGCCGACTTCTGGTAATCGGGGATGTCACCTTTGACATAACCGTTAATCATGTAATCTATTTCCGCTTTTGTTAAAGCTGAACCGTTGCGCTTTTTTAGAATTAGATCATAGACTCGCAAGCATAAGCCTCCAATACCAATTGTTCCTTAGCCTGAAACAAACCACCGTTGAATTGTTATTAAC
>JBFYYZ010000111.1:0-7577 GCA_041309745.1 Bacillota bacterium
AATAAAGGATTTTAGTTTAATTGCGGCTTAACAGTCGCTGTAATTCTGGAAATGGCTGTATGTTGCCCGAAGGCGGCCACTTTGCTATACTGAGAGTTAAGCAATCCTTAGTTTTCAAACAAATGGAGGCCAATCAATTGCAGGCAGCAGCGCTAACTAACCAGGGCCTGGAACGCTCCCGCAACGAAGACAGCTGCTTCGCCGCATCAAGCGGCGAAAACGCTTTGCTGGTTGTGGCTGACGGTATGGGCGGCCATCGGGCCGGTAACGTCGCCAGCGAACTGGTGATTAAAGAAGCGGAAAAAGTCTGGCTTAAACTTGGAAAATGTAGTGCTGAAACCGGTGCGGACATCCGAAAAATAATCGAAGATTATATCCGCGAAGCGAACAGGCTAATCATCGAAGAGGCGGATCAGAACCCTACCCAGAAAGGGATGGGCACCACAGTAACTGCGGCTTTTCTCTGCGGGCAGAATCTGACTGTCGGTCATGTCGGTGATAGCCGTGCTTACCTGATCGGCGGTGAAGAGATAACTCTGATCACCAGGGATCACTCGCTGCCTGAACAACTCATTGAATCGGGCCAGATCACAAAAGAAGAAGCCCGTTGTCACCCTCAGCGCCATATCCTGACCCGGGCCCTGGGAATTTCTGCAGAACTGACAGTTGATGTTTTTGACGAGCAGGTCGAACAGGGATCTACTGTATTACTTTGCACAGATGGCTTAACCAATATGGTCCGGGATGAAGAGATCCTGGACGTTGTCAATCAATATGATGATCCGCAGCAGATAGCGATAACGCTTATTGAGCAGGCGAATAAGTGTGGCGGCGTGGATAATATAACCGTTGTTATTGCAACCGGAATTGGAGGTCGGCAGGCTTAATGGTCGGTAAAATACTGGCTGAACGTTACGAGATAATCGAAAAGATTGCCGAGGGTGGAATGGCTCGTGTTTATTGCGGCCGTGATCTTCTGCTAAAGAGAACGGTTGCTATTAAAGTGCTAAAAGATCAGATGACAGGTGATGCAGCTTTTATCCGCCGTTTTGAGCGGGAGGCCCAATCGGCGGCGGCGCTTTCGCACCCTAATATCGTCAACATTTATGATGTAGGTGAAGAAGACGGCACCTACTTTATGGTTATGGAATATGTCGAAGGTTTAAACCTGAAGCAATACATCAGGGAAAAAGGCCAGCTTCCCGCTGACGAAGCTGTTTCCATCGCCCGCCAGATTGCTGAAGCTTTAGAAAAAGCGCATAGTGCCGGAGTGGTGCACCGTGATATAAAACCGCAGAACATTCTTTTTTTTAGTGGTGGCAAGGTTAAGGTTACCGATTTTGGCATTGCCATTGCCGGAGACGGCGTTACTGTGACCGCTGGCGATGAAATAATCGGCACGGTGCAGTACATTTCCCCCGAACAGGCAAAGGGAGAACTGGCCGACAAACAGTCGGATTTATATTCCTTAGGGATTGTGCTCTACGAAATGGTAACCGGCAAAGTGCCGTTTGGCGGAGAGAACCCCGTAGCTGTGGCGATGAAACACATTCGGGATCAAATCATACCGCCAAGAGTTTTAAGAGAAGACCTGCCGCTGGCCCTGGAACAAATAATCATGAAAGCAGTGGAGAAAGATAAGGCTAACCGCTATGAGAGCGCCGCAGAAATCCTGGAAGATTTTAAGCATGCCGGAAAGGACCAACTTCCTTCCAACAGTAATCAGCGAAAGCCGGTTTCATTAAACATTGGCGAAGAAGCCGATGTGATTAAACGACCGGTTACTGCCGCTGCAAACCGCAATAACTTCACCGTGCCGCCCAAGATCAGGCGCAACTGGGCCAAGCCGCTGTTTACTATTCTCCTCTTGTTGCTTATCCTGGCTGTAGGTGGTTACATTCTCAGTAGTTTTATACTGGTTCCCGAAGTGGTGGTGCCTAAGGTCGGAGACCAGTCTCAAGGTGATGCCGTGCAGATTCTGAAAGAAGCAGGCCTGGTGCCGAACGAGGAAATATATTACATCTACGACGAGACAATTCTTGTTGGTAACGTTGTCAAAACCGAACCGCCTGAAGGACGGGTAGTCCGGAAAAATCGTATGATTGATCTCTATATCAGCAAAGGACCTGAATTCATTGTAACACCCGACCTCTTTGGGCGGACCGAGATGGAAGCCAGGGTTATCTTGAGCGATCTCGAACTAAATATGAGCGTAGTTCTCGAATACAACGAAGAGATAGATGAAGGGTTTATCTACCTCCAGGTTCCGAGCGAGTCTTTCCGCATTTCTCGGGGCGAAGAGGTTGTTGTTTACATCAGCAGGGGGCGTGGACCGTTTGAGCTTGCTAATTTGATTGGTTACTCTGAAGCCGGGGCAATTGAATATCTTGAAGAAAATGATCTTAGACCCCGTGTCCGGTATATTTTTACAATTGGCTCAACCGGGCACGTTATGGAGCAGATCCCGGAACCCGGAGAAGAAGTTATACCAGGGCAGTTTGTTGATATTATCGTTGGCGAGTAGGGAGGTCCTTTTTGAATCAGGGGACAATAATCAGGGCGGCCGGTGGTTTTTTTTCCGTCTACACTGAAACGGGAGAAACTTACCAATGCCGGGCCCGCGGTAACCTGAAAAGAGACAACCAGTCACTGATGGTAGGCGACCGGGTTTTGTTTGTGCCTCCCGTGAAGCCTGCCGGATTAGCTGTAGAAGAAGTTATTGATAAGGGTATGATAGAAGAGCTAATGCCCCGCTTAAGCTGTTTTACCCGCCCCAATGTTGCCAATGTCGACCAACTGGCAGTAATCATGTCGCTCAAACAACCTTCATATGACTGGCAACTGGTCAGCCGCTTGCTGGTTCTCGCTGAAAAAGAAAGAATGGCAGCACTGCTCTGCCTGAATAAAGCGGATTTGGTCGATGATGATGAATTAATTAAGATTGAAAAGCAGCTTAATCCCTTTCCTTACAGGATTTTATTCAGCAGCGCGCTTAGTGGCCGGGGGTTAGACAGCCTGGCTGAAAGTTTAACCGGCAAGTGTTCTGTATTTGCCGGACCATCCGGTGCAGGTAAATCTTCTCTTCTTAATGCCCTGCAACCCGGCCTGACCTTAAAAACTGGGGCGGTGAGTGATAAGATCAAGCGCGGTCGGCATACAACTCGTCAGGCCGAGCTTTTACCACTTGACTTCGGGGGCTCGGTTGTTGATACGCCTGGATTTACCCGTCTTGAAATGGCCGACCTGAAGCCGGGAGATTTAGCTAAGCTCTTTCCCGAATTTGAAAAATACTCCGGAGAGTGTGCTTTTCGTGACTGCCGGCACCTCACTGAACCGCGTTGTGCCATCAGACAGCACCTTGGTGATCAGATCAATTTGCTCCGTTACGAGCATTACAGCTATTTTATGGATGAGCTATCAAAACGGCAGGAGGTTTACTGAAGATGAAAATAAAAGTGGCCCCCTCTTTGCTATCAGCTGATTTTGGCATTCTGCGCGAAGAGATTAAAAAAATTGAAAAACACGGAGCCGACTGGATTCATTTTGATGTGATGGATGGCAGTTTTGTCCCGGCTATTACTGTTGGACCGATTGTTGCCAGCTGGTTGCGTCCGCATACCAACCTTTTTATGGATGCTCACCTGATGGTCAGTGATCCGGAAAGCCAGGTTGAACCTTTTACCGAGGCCGGGATAAACCTCATCACTGTTCAGGCTGAAGCATCCGCCCACCTTGATCGTTTATTGCGTAAAATTAAATCCGCAGGCGTCAAGGCCGGAGTTGCCCTTAACCCGGCAACACCTGCTACTGTTTTAGAATACGTCTGGCCGCTGCTTGACTTGGTGCTGGTAATGAGTGTAAACCCAGGCGCGGGAGGTCAGGCTTTTATCCCCGAAATGCTGAAGAAGGTTACCTATTGTGCCGAACAAATTAAATCACGGAAACTGAACACCGAACTGCAGGTCGATGGCGGAGTAAATCGTGATACTGCACCGGCAATTGTCAAAGCCGGTGCAACGGTGCTGGTTGCCGGTTCTGCTATTTTTAAAGATCCCGATGGGATGGCTTTGATCAAAGAATTGAAGCAGTTGTAAATACCAGATTATGACAGCCAACATTGCTTGAAGCTCGCGTTGCTTTACCTAAGGCTGATATGACGATATAATGTTTTTAAGAAATCTGATTATTATTGTGAAAACGAGGTGAGTGGCAGGTGGATGCTGACGATCGATATATGTGGATGGCTCTGGACCTTGCTCGTCAGGGGCGTGGCCGCACTAATCCCAATCCGATGGTTGGTGCAGTCATAGTTCAGGGAGCAGAGGTGGTTGGCAGTGGCTATCACAAGGCTGCCGGTACCGCTCATGCTGAAATTGTTGCCCTGGAAAAGGCAGGCGAAAAAGCAAAAGGAGCCACTTTATATATCAACCTGGAGCCGTGCAACCACCATGGACGGACCGGTCCCTGCACAGAGGCGATTATCAAAGCCGGGATTGGCAGGGTTGTTATCGCCATGCAAGATCCAAACCCCCTGGTATCGGGTCGCGGCATCGCCCGCCTGCAGGGAGCAGGTATCAAGATCCGCGAAGGGGTTCTTGAACAGAAGGCCAGTCACCTTAATGAAATCTTTATCAAGTATATTACGAAAAAGTTGCCTTATGTTTCAGTTAAGGTCGCGATGAGCCTCGACGGGAAAATAGCCACCGTATCCGGTGAATCGCACTGGATAACCGGCGAAAAAGCACGCCAGTTTGTGCACCGGCTGCGCGATCACACTGACGTGATCATAGTTGGCATCGAAACTGTCATCAAAGACAATCCGCGGTTAACGACCAGGCTGGAAAGCGGGGCAGGACATGATCCGGTGAGGGTCATCGTTGACAGTAGTGCCCGGCTGTCACTTGATGCAAAAGTGATTGAAAGTGGTTCGGCGGCTAAAACAATTGTTGCGGTAACTGCTAAAGCGCCGCAGGAGAAACGTCAGGCCTTGATATCTAAAGGTGTTGAAGTGCTGGAACTGCCCGAAGAAGATGGACGGGTTGATCTAAAGGCCCTGATGAAGGAGCTTGCTGCCAGGGAGCTATCTGCTGTATTGGTGGAAGGCGGCGGTACGTTGAACTATAGCATGCTTGAACAGGGTCTGGTTGATAAGCTCTTTATTCTCATCGCTCCCTTGATCATCGGCGGCAAAGAAAGCCCCACAGCTTTTTCCGGTTCCGGCATTCCGGCGCTGGAAAGAGCATGGTCTGTTGAAGATATTGAACTAAAACAATTTGATCGCGATCTGCTTCTGATCGGTTATCCGAAGAGAATGCAGCCATAATTGGGCGGTGTAATTATTGTTTACAGGTATTATTGAAGAGCTTGGCACAGTGCGCCGGACTCAAGGCTCCGCTGACGGGGCATCAATCGTGATTGCGGCAAAAGAGGTCTTAAGAGATTTAAGAATTGGCGACAGCATCGCTGTCAGCGGCCCCTGTTTGACCGTAACCGCTTTTGACCGAGATACATTTACTGCATTTGTGATGCCTGAGACCTTGAAAAGAACTACTCTCGGTGAACTGAAAGCAGGATACAGGGTTAATCTGGAAAGGGCTTTGGCCCTTGGCGGGCGGCTGGGTGGCCACATGGTAAGCGGCCATATTGATGCAGTTGTAACGCTAACCCAAAACAAACCTCAGGGAGGGGCAATACTTTTAAGCTTTGAGGCAGCGTCGGAGTTGCTGCGCTATATCGTGCCAAAGGGTTCAGTCGCACTTGACGGTGTCAGCCTGACCGTTATTGATGTCGAAGACTCTGGTTTCTCGGTTGGCATTATTCCCCATACCGGACAGGAAACTACCCTGGGCACAAAAGCGATTGGCGCAGCGGTAAACCTGGAAGTAGACCTGATTGGAAAATACGTAGAAAAAATGCTGGAACCCCGGCTGTATAATGAAACAAAAGGAACTAATAAAATAACGATGGACCTTTTAATCGAAAAGGGTTATCTCTAGCTTTAAGGAGTTGAAATCAAATGTCTTTTAACAGCATTGAAGAAGCCCTGGAGGATTTGAAAGCAGGGCAGATGATCGTGGTCGTTGACGACGAAGACCGTGAAAATGAGGGCGACTTGATCATGGCTGCAGCCAAGGTTACCCCGGAAGCAGTAAACTTTATGATCCGCAATGCCCGTGGCCTGGTGTGCGCTCCGCTTACCTCCAAGAGGTTACGGGAACTGAACCTGCCACAGATGGTAACCCAAAATACTGACGCCCTCTGTACCGCTTTTACCGTTTCAGTTGATGCCGGTGCCTGTGCTACAGGAATATCAGCTTTTGAGAGGGCTAAAACGATTAAAGCGTTGATCGATCCTGCTACCAGGCCTGTGGACTTGAAGCGCCCTGGTCACATTTTCCCCCTCGAAGCAATGGAAGGCGGAGTGCTGCGCAGAGCAGGGCATACCGAAGCAGCAGTTGATTTAGCGATGCTTTCCGATCTTGAACCGGCAGGGGTGATTTGCGAGGTTATTAATGAGGATGGCAGTATGGCTCGTCTGCCCCAGTTGCTAAAATTCTGCAAGGAACACGATCTGAAGCTCATTTCAATCGCCGATCTGATTAACTACCGGATGAAGAAGGAGAAACTGGTCTGGCGGGGGGCAACAGCCGAAATGCCTACCATATTTGGCACATTTAAGTTGATTGCTTATGAAAACAACATTGATAATCAAACCCACCTGGCTTTGGTGATGGGAGAAATCAAGCCAGACGAGCCAACCCTGGTCAGGGTGCACTCGGAGTGTCTCACTGGTGATGTTTTTGCTTCGCTGCGCTGTGATTGTGGCAACCAGTTGCATCAGGCTATGAAGCAGATCGCCGAAGCCGGAACCGGCGCCCTGATTTACATGCGCCAGGAAGGCCGTGGCATAGGGCTCTTGAACAAAATTAAAGCATATGAGCTGCAGGATATGGGAAAAGACACGGTTGAAGCCAATGAAGCACTCGGTTTTGCCGCAGACCTGCGCGATTACGGGGTTGGAGCCCAGATTATGGTTGATTTAGGCCTGAAGAAAATCCGCCTGCTGACCAACAATCCTCGGAAAATCAAAGGTCTCGAAGGTTATGATATCAACATCGTAGAAAGGGTTCCGCTGGAAGTGGAACCTTGCAGTTATAACTGCAATTACCTGTCAACCAAGAAGGAAAAACTTGGCCATATCCTCAATCTGGCTAAATAAAGGACGGAGGTAAAATATTGAAAACTATTGAAGGGAAACTGGTAGCCCGCGATTACCGGTTTGGTATTGTCGTAAGCCGTTTCAATGAGTTTATTTCAGGACATCTGCTTAGCGGCGCCCTTGATTGCTTAAAGCGCCACGAAGCGGATGAAGAAAAAATTGAAATCATCTGGGTGCCGGGTGCTTTTGAAATCCCGCTGGCGGCCAAGAAGGCGGTGCTCAGCAAGCGTTACGACGCTGTCATCTGCCTTGGCGCTGTAATCAGGGGGTCAACACCGCATTTTGATTATGTCGCCTCTGAAGTGGCCAAAGGTGTAGCTCAAGTCGGTCTTGAAAGCGGGATGCCCGTGATCTTTGG
>JBFYYZ010000112.1:0-3559 GCA_041309745.1 Bacillota bacterium
TGGAAGATAAACTTAAACCGGCACCATTCCCGGCAGCCCTGGTTGCAGCCTCTGTTTTTGCCCTGGTTCTGCTCAGCCTGATGCTGCTTGGTCCCAGCTATCTCGAATGGTGGCTTTCGGTAGGTATAACCCGCCAGGTAGGGTTGATTCTCGATGCTTTCCTGGATCTGTTTGCCCTTAGCCGGCTGGTGGAGCCGGCCTGGATTATTACCGGCCTGGCGGCGCTGGTGGCGATGGAACTTTTCATCTTAAAAATGCTTAGAAATTTGGAGGGATGGCAAAATGTTTAGTAACAAAAGTAAAAGAATCATCACAGTAGCATTAGCTATGTTGTTGCTTGTAGCAATGCTTCCAACGGGGCTGGTATTAGCTCAAAACGAAGTAACTATCAACGAAGATATAAATAAGGCGGCTGGCAACCTGGTCATTAATCGCGATACAGTTGTTAACGGCGATGTAACTCTTAACTTAGGCGAGCTGACAGTCGACGGTGTGGTCAATGGCGACGTAAACAGCAACATGGGCCAGGTAACCATTAACGGGGATATTAACGGCGATGTTGTGGCCAACATGGGACAGATTACGGTAACCGGCAATGTCAGCGGTGATGTTCGCTCGCGGATGGGCGAGATTGTGATCAGCGGATCCGTGGGAGGCAATGTTGACGCCGACTTGGGGGAAACCAGGGTTGGCGGCTCTGTGGGTGGCAATGTGGGCTCAGGCTTTGGCGAGCTGCTGATCAGCGGCGCTGTATCAGGAAATGTTTACAGCAAGGGTGGTAACGTGGTCATTCCCGGCATCGTTAATGGTGATGTTACGCTCGAACAGGGTGTGGTGGAAGTAGGGCCGCAGGGTGTGGTCAATGGTCAAATCTACGTTGCCCGCGGGCTGATCAAAAAAACTGATACTTCAATTATCGGGGCGGTGAAAATCGATGAAGAGCTTTCCGCTTCTGAGTTGCAGCGTAGTGATCGCGATCCAGGATACAGCTTTGAAGGGGTTGACGAAAACCTGGTTGGCGCGATCATGGACCGGGTGGACAGATCAGTCGATAACACTTTCAAACGCTTTAACTTTATGCCGCACATGATGCAAAACCGGGGATGGAATTTATATCCCTTCCCGAGCATTAGCCCTTACGGTAATGTTGCCCGCGGTATCATCAATATGCTGATCATCTTTGCTCTTACCGCCCTTACCTACACCCTCTTCCCGGGTCAGAGCAGAAAAGCTGCCGAAGCGGTAACGGCAAAAAGCGGGACCGTTATTGGCTGGGGCTTACTGATAGCTTTGCTAGCCATTCCCCTGATGGTGTTGCTGGCCATAACAATCATCGGGATCCCGCTAATTATTGTTGAAATAATAGTTCTGGCTCTGGCGGCCCTGCTCGGTTATACTGGTATCTCGCTTCTGGTCGGGGAGAAGATTGTCACTACGGCATCTTCAAGAACAGTAAATCCGCTTGGCGCGATCGCGATCGGGGTCTTGGTACTGGGGCTGGTGGCGATGATCCCCTTCCTCGGCTGGCTGGTTTCGTTCGCTATCTTTATGCTGGCTATAGGGGCCGCCTTTACAACCCGTTTTGGTTCGGTAAAAGATCCGGTTACTGAGATCGTCATTCAGCCAAAAGAAACTGAAGCAGCTAAAGTAACAGAAGTGGAGATTGAAAAAGAAGTAGAAGTAGAAAAAGAAAATGGGGAGAACACTGACGCCTAATTAACATGCCGCGCTAGTTATACGGTACCCAATATTTCAAGCAGGTGGTCGCGCATCGCTGAAGACGCAATCACCTGCTTATGTTTTATCTCTTTCTGTTCAAGCTCGGCCAGGTTGGCGGGTATCACGGTTCCGGTTTCAACCGCTAGCACTTTCATTAATTCTGTTTCACTTAAATTCTGGTTGAAGCGGCTACCTAAAATCGCTTTAGTGACGCTGCCGGTAAACTTATAAGGACTGGCCGTGGAGAGGATCACCGCTGGTAAACCGTCGGCTTCCTGTTTCCAGTAATCGGTCAGCACTGCCCGGCCCACTGCGGTATGAGTATCAATCAGGTAGTTTTGATGGCTGTAAACATCGTCTATCGTTTCGATAGTTTTTTGATCGTCGGCGTAACCGGACCAGAACAGCTCCCTGATTTTTTCATGCACCTCTGTATTTACAGTATATTTGCCTTCCCGCTTAAGCTGTCCCATCCAGCGATTAATTAGTTCTGCGTCCTGATTGCTTAGCTCAAAAAGCAAACGCTCCAGGTTGCTCGAAACAAGGATGTCCATCGAAGGGGAGAGAGTCTGGTGTAACGTTCGGCGGCAGTTGTAAATGCCACTGTTGATAAAGTCACTCAACACATTGTTGCGGTTGGCGGCGCAGATCAGGCGGTTAACAGGTAAACCAAGGTGGCAAGCATAATACCCGGCTAAGATATTACCGAAGTTGCCCGTTGGTACAACAAAATTTACTTTTTTGTCGCTGCTTAAGCCCCTTTTGACCAGCTCCAGGTAGGCAGCAAAGTAGTAGACTATTTGCGGCAGCAGCCGGCCCCAGTTTATTGAATTAGCTGAAGAGAGCCTTTTGCCGGCGCCGGCTAAAATATCTGAAAGCTGAGGGTCACTGAAGAGGGTTTTAACCCCGTTCTGGGCGTCGTCAAAGTTACCCTTCACTGCGACCACATCCACGTTGTCACCATCCTGGGTTGTCATCTGTAGCTTTTGAATTTTACTTACCCCAGTTTCGGGGTAATAGACAATAATCCTGATTCCTGGAATGTTTTTGAAACCTTCCAGGGCCGATTTTCCGGTATCGCCGGAGGTGGCAGTCAGGATCACAATCTCTTTTTCTTCGCCGCTTTGTTGGATAGCCAGATGCATCAGGTGCGGTAAAAGCTGCAGGGCAATATCTTTAAAAGCAGCCGTGGGACCGTGCCAGAGCTCAAGTACCGCTAGCTTTTCATCAAGAATGTGCAGCGGAGTTACGGCGGGGTGATCAAATTTATTCGGACCGTAGGCCTTGTTAACAGAATCGGTCAGCGTATCGTTGTCAAACCCGGTTAAATAGGGGGTAAAGATTGCTTTGGCCAATTCCCGGTAATCGGTGGCAGGCAGCTGATAAAGCTGAAAAGGAGAAACTGTTTCTGTCGGCACATAAAGCCCGCCATCGGGGGCAATCCCTTCAATTATCGCTTCAGCTGCTGATGCTGTTTGAAGATAACCCCTGGTGCTTCGATAGCGCATAGAATCCGCCCCTTGTCGAAATTTGGTAGGCTTAATTAATTCGCCATCCCAGGTGCTGATCCTTTAGATTATCGCCGACCACTCTTTATTTATTCATCTTATATCAAGCAAAGCAAATATATTTTCTGCAATCAGGGTCTTCGATAAAAGATAAAATTAAACCTATGCCAAGGAAACGTCAGGCTTTGTGATGAAAATCATTTGTAATATCACACAGCCTGCAGTCCTTCTGACCTTCTCGGACAATTATCGAATTGATACGCAGTGCAGCTAAATTAAGGGTTTAGCAATTTCTTCAGTCAGAACGAGCGGGGTGTTATTTTACCGCTGCG
>JBFYYZ010000113.1:0-4206 GCA_041309745.1 Bacillota bacterium
TCCACTGAACCGCGGGCAGAGCAAGGGTTAACAGCGGTCATCGCCTGCACGTGCTTGCCGGAAAATTGTAGCTGGGCTGCCAGTTCATAAAGAGGTTGCTGCGACTTCGGCTGATCCTGGGCGCTGATTATAGGCCAGAGGAAAGCAATCTCTTCCAAGTAGTCGGCAACCAGGGTAGCCTTTTCTAAGTCTGACAAATTTGACTTGCGCAGCTTGCCGCTCTCCAGATCGATCACCTGGAGGCCGCAGCCGTCAAGGGTCAGGTAGCCCTGCTTGCCGTCTAATAGCAAGTCATTTTCCGGATCGCGGGCACAAAGGGTAAATTGATCTGGCGCTTTTTTGAGGGCCTGGTCCACCAGGGCAGAGGGAATAAAAACAAGGCTGCGGCTGCGGTCTATAGTAGCGCCGGCCGCTTCAAGCAGATCGAGAGCAGCGGGAAGCGGCATCCTGATGCCGACTTTTTGTAAAATATGGCGGGAGGCCTGATCAATAGCCTCTGCCTGCTGCTGATCCATTAAATCAAGTTTAGTTTTAAAGTTAAGCGGTTTGATATTTCTCTTATTTTCGGCTACAGCCAAAACCGCACCTACTTTTTAGTTGATAGTTAATAAGCTTCTTTCAGGAAGTATAGTAAATTTTACTATCTCACCCCCACCCCGACCCTCCCCCCTCAAGGGGGAGGGAGTTATTATTTCTCCCTAACATTTAATTTAAGCTCTTAATTTTTTTAGCTTTCTGCGCCTGAAGATCAGAAAAATAATCAGAGCAACAATGGCAAGGAGGATTAAGAGGGGCCAGGCAACCAAAGGAATCGACCATACCTGATTAATTCTCCCGGCAGTGATTGCGTAATACTCATCGATCTCCGGCAGGCCGGAAGTTCCCGTGGCCTGTGAAGCAGCATATTCCAAAACTGTTGCCCACACTTTAAGCTCCTGGCCGTCCGCCGAGTAGACGATCAGGCTGTCAAGCTGATCATCGGGCACCGGGTTACCATTGCTGTCTTTAAGGACCAGGTCCAGCTGGGGCATCATTTCTCCTACCATCGGCAAAAATGAAAGGATGTAGGAATCGGTAACCAGGCAGTAGAGCTCTTCGTCGTCTCGCTCCAAAGGCACGTAAAGGCCGTCACCATCAACCTGATGGCCTTCACCAATGTATCGTTCGGCGCTGATCACCGCTCCACTGGGAAAGATCATCGTTGAGGGAAGCGGCTGGTCAATGAAGGGAATGGTGAAAAGCACAGCATTGTTGGGGTTATAATTGTAACGTAACCCGGAAAATTGCAAGAAATAAGTGTCGCCCAGCATTTCCGATAAAAGGGCTGCCACTTCCAACGTGCGGCGCATCTCTTCCCCGGTCAGGTAAGCAGCCACAATGGGGTAACCGGCATCACCGTCGGGTCCGATGCCTAAGCCGATCAGTTCGGCTAAATCGTAGACTGAGATCTGGCCGAAGGCATGCGGCATAGTGCCAGGGTGGATACTACCGCGGATTGAACCATTGGCCTGCAGGGCAAAATCAACCTTGTGGCCGGTTTTCTCCTCGGTTACCAGACGCATGGCATCGGTGACAAAGTTGCCAAAGGGCGTCTCCTTTAGCTGCGGAGTGTTAGGTATTTCATAAGCGGCCAGCGCTACGCTGTCAAACACGGAAGTAAAGCGGCCGCCAGTTTTTTCGGCAATCAGCTCGTTTAAAAGAACTGTATACTCTTCGATTACAGCACCCACTTCAGGATCAAGCGGGAGTTTGTAATCCAGCGGTATTAGATAGGGGACTCCATTTTCTTCATTGCGGGCCCGCAGCTCGCCTGTCTCCGGGTTGTAAGCCAGATCAAGACGGCCTATGTAATTTAAAAGTTCCCCGGCTTGTACAATATAGGTAGAACCTTCAATAATTGGGGCATGCAAAGCGGTATGACAGTGGCCACTGACGATCACATCAATACCAGGTACCGCCATCGCAATCTGCTGGTCTTCACCATGCTCAACCCCGGTATGACTGAGCGCAATCACCAGCTGGGCACCCTGGTTGCGTAACTCTTCAACCATGCGCCGGGCTGTCTCCTGCTGGTCAGCAAAGGTAACCGGTTCGTTTGCTGTGGTATAAGATACCGCCTGTTCGCCAATCAGGCCGAAGAGACCCACCCGGAGACCATTGTCAAGCGTCATTATTACAGACTCACGAAACAGACCTTCTGCCGCCAATGGATGATTCGCCGGAACGATTGCATTTGAGGCGAGTACGGGAGTTATGGCATGGGCTTCAGGGTAACCGGCTTCAATCAGGTAGTGGGCCAGGATGTCGGGCCCGTAATCGTACTCGTGATTGCCTACAGTAACTGCATTGTAACCGAGTAGCTGTTTTATGGTCAGCTCCATGGCGTAGCCGCGTGGAATCAGCCAACTATATGGAGAACCACCAATGTAGTCGCCGCCGGATAGCAAGAGAACCGGTTCACCGGTGGCGCTTTTTTCAGCCCTGATCTGCTTTACGGCCGTAGCCAGGCGGGCATAGCCACCAAGGGTAGGGTTCTCTTTTGTCGGGTGGTAGTCTACGGTGGGGGAATGAGGAATCGCCGCACCATGCTCGTCATTAGTATGGAGGATAGTCAGGTAAAGCTCTTCCGCTGAGACGACGCTTAAACTTAGTGGGCCGTATACTGTCAGGGCAAGAGCCGTGAGAGCAATCAGGATAATTTTTAAGCTGGCATCTACGGCCGCCCCTTTATTATTTCTTTTTGTGAAGTTCTGTTCTCGAGTCACATCAACACCCCGCTTTTTTATTTTTGATCAAATTCTAAAAATTAAACAGCAAAGAAGAAAACCCCTGCCCCTGTCAGCTTCGGGGTATAGTTTCGATAAAAAGATCCATAATTCCGCCGCAGGCCATTCCTTCTTCTGCGGCGGCTTCGGCCGTTAAACGCTGCCTGAAAAGCAGCGGCCGGCCTTGATCGAGTTGCAGTAGCGCCTCGCGCCTTGCGTCAGCCTCGGAGCAGCCTCCACCAATAGTTCCAAAGATCCTGCCATCGGGGTAAATGATCATCTGTGATCCGGTTTTGCGGGGCGTTGAGCCGAAAGTTTCAATGATGGTAACCAGGGCTGCCTGCTGCTTTGATTGTTCAAGAGCGGCTAACTCTTCAAGCACTGCAATCTGTGCGGTTTCCGCGCTGCTGCTGCTACGCCTGACTGCAGTTATTTCAGCCAGGATACTGAGAGCTATCTCCGGCTCAGTTATGGCCCCGATTGAAAGACCAATGGGGGCATGCACCCGGGACAGTTGTTCCTTGCTGTAACCATCTTTTTCGAGCTCCTGCAGTTGAACCTTGATTCTTTTCCGGCTGCCAATCATCCCCAGATAAGCAGCGCTGCGGCCTAAGCTCTTTTCAAGACAGAGCCGGTCATAATGGTGCCCCCTGGTGACAATAACAATGTAATCAGAAACCGAAGCTTCGAGAGAGTCGAGCGCTCTCTCGAAACGATCGCAAATCACCCGGTCAGCATCGGGGTGGCTCTCTTTGTTAGCGAAAGAGGGGCGATCATCAATTATCAATATCTGGTAATCAAGTAAAGCGGCCATTTTACAGAGAGCTCCGCCTACATGACCACCACCTAAAATAATCAGGCGCAGCCGGGGCAGCAGTAAATGGATAAAAACCGTGATTTCCCCATACTTAGGTACAGCAATTTTTAAAAGACCACTCCGGCCGCCGGCGATCATCTGCCCGATTAACGGTTCAGCCGCCACAGCTACCGCCGCTTCAATGTTGCCGGTAAGCAGGCCTTTGTCTGAGTAAACAGCCTTACTGCCGATTAGCTTCGGGTAATCAGGACAGGCAGTAACTGTAGCCAGCAGCGTTGTTTCGCCTCTGTGCATTGAATCGAGAACTGTACTGTAGAGCTCCAAATAGCAGGACTCCTTTTATCCTCCATCATTAAGCGCTTTACTGGCTGAGATGCCGGTCAATCTAATGGGTCCTTCTAAAAGCGGCTGGCGAAAAGTAAACTTAAAATACTTTGCGGGTGCCCATGCCGCCGGTGATATCAAGCACCTCTCCGGTAATGTAATCCGCATCGGGCGAAGCGAAAAAAGCCACTGCCGCAGCAACATCTTCGGGAGTACCGATCCGGCCCAACGGGGTAGCTTTTGCCGCTTCGGCTGCTACCTCTTCCACACTTTTGCCCATGATCGTTGCTTCTTTTTCCC
>JBFYYZ010000114.1:0-2726 GCA_041309745.1 Bacillota bacterium
CTGATGCCCTCTTCGCCCTTTTCAGCCCAGGCATTGACCATCGCTACAATAATTTTCTCTGTTAGAGAAGTTGTCAGGGCTGTATCCACAGATTCAATGATGACCGCGTCCAATCGTTTCACAAGCTGCTTGTCCAAACCAATTAAAACATCGCGAGCGGCCTGCTTTATAGCAGCAATACCGGCAGCTTTTTGCTGTTCGATCTCCTTTTCGGCCTGGGCCTTAAACGATTCCGCTTTGGCCTGGGCATCCTTAATCAGTTGGACTGCTTTTTCCTCGGCTTCGGAAACAATTTTTCCAGCCTCAGTCTCCGCCGCAAGGACACCCTCGTTTTTAATCTTGTCAATAAGTTCTTTTACCTGAATAGACATAACTCACCATCCTTTAAACTGATACTTATTTGCTCTCGTGCAGGGTTCAACTCAAAGACTGCAAGAGAATAACTTGATCCATGCTTCAACAATAATAATAAATCCAAACCTGAATTCCACGACAACTGAAAAAACCTTTAGTGTCGGTATTATGGTCAAAAAGCTATTTGATTGTAACATAGGTACAGGCTGAAAGAAACATCCTGAGCCAGGGAGCCAGGTCTAGCTCCAACTCCAAAAAGTCCTTATTTAAGGAATTCTTAAAGGTCAAACAATGATTATTCAGTCACAAACGCTAAAAGAAAAGTATTACTTCGAAGAATGCAATTGACCGGACCCGAGAAGGAGTTGATCCGCATACTTCGGTAAAAGAGACGCATCAAGTGCTGAGGACGGCTTAGTTGCTCCTGTTATCAGTCAACAATCACCTTGCTGGTTATGATGCCGGCTTCAGCAAAGATCTTTTTGGCCAGATCATCTGGGTAATCTGACGCCAGAACAAGGGATTTAACTCCTGCGTTAACAAGCATCTTGGCGCAGACTGCACAAGGATAATGAGTGCAGTACAAAACTGCCCCTTCAATGGCTACCCCGTGCACAGCCGCCTGGATAATGGCATTCTGTTCCGCATGCAAACCACGGCAGAGTTCATGCCTTTCTCCGGAGGGGACATTGAGCTGCTCCCGCAGGCAGCCAATTTCGCCGCAGTGGCTGAGGCCGACGGGAGCGCCGTTGTAGCCGGTGGAAAGGATTCTCTTGTTCAGCACCAGAAGCGCTCCCACCTTGCGGCGCAGGCATGTGGAGCGTTTGGCAACCACCGTTGCTATTTCCATAAAATAGTGATCCCAATCCGGTCTCTGCATGATCAGTCTCCCGCTTAAGCGATCAGGCCGTTCCGAAGAGACGATCTCCGGCGTCTCCCAGGCCCGGCACAATATAGGCATTTTCGTTTAGTTTTTCGTCCAGGGCCCCGAGATAGATCTTTAAATCGGGGTGGCTGGTGGTAATTTTTTTAATCCCTTCGGGAGCGGCAATCAGGCTCAGCAGCTTGATCTTTTTAACACCCGCTTTTTTAAGCATATCAATGGCATAAGTAGCAGAGCCTCCTGTAGCCAGCATCGGCTCAAGCAGGAAGCAGTCGAGTTCATCTATGTCAGGAGGTAAGTTACAGTAGTATTCAACCGGAACATGAGTGTCGTGATCGCGATAGAGACCGATATGGCCGGCACGGGCATAGGGGAAAAGCCTTAAAGCACCCGAAACCATGCCGAGACCCGCCCGCAGGACTGCCACAAAAACCGGATTGGGGTTTTTGACCACATCCCCTTTGGCGGCCGCTACGGGAGTAACAATGTCAGTCTCGATGGTCTCCATATCCTTTGTGGCTTCATAAATCAAGAGAGCGGTAATCTCTTCGACCAGATCGCGAAACTGCCAGTTTTCGGTTTCCTTCTTCCGGCAGAGGGTCAGCTTGTGCCGAACCAACGGATGATTAACAATAACTACATTTTCCAAAAAAACTCATCTCCTTTTAATCATTTAGTAAACAGGAAACTCGCTGGTGAGCAGATTCACCTCCTGCTTCAGTTTATCCAGTATCTGCCGGTCACTGCGGTTATCAACTGCCGCACCGATTATTGCGGCTATTTTTTTCATCTCAGCTGATCCCATTCCACGTGAGGTGAGGGTTGGTGTTCCCAGCCTGATGCCGCTGGGATCGTTGGCTCCCTTAGGATCGTAGGGAATTACATTTTTATTGGCCGTAATCTGCACTTCCCCGAGCAAGTTCTCGGCCTCGTTGCCAGTGATATTTTTCTGGCGCAGGTCAACCAGCACCAGATGGGTATCGGTTCCACCAGTGACCAGGTCAAAACCCTGCTCCGCAAGGGCAGCGGCCAGTAACTTAGCATTGCTCAGGACATTTTCCTGGTAAGTGACAAACTCCGGCTGTTGAGCTTCTTTAAAGGCAACTGCTTTCGCAGCAATAATATGCATCAAGGGACCGCCCTGCAGGCCGGGAAATACTGCTTTATCGATCTGAGAAGCGTATTCTTTCCGACTTAAGATCAGCCCGCCACGCGGTCCGCGGAACGTTTTATGGGTGGTAGCCGTGATAATATCGGCAAGGCCAACCGGGCTAGGGTGAACTCCGGCAGCAATCAATCCGGCGGTGTGGGCCATGTCAACCATAAAAACGGCGCCTACTTCCGCGGCCAGATCTTTAAAACCAATAAAATCGATCTGCCTGGGGTATGAACTGGCACCGGCTATGATCAATTTAGGCCTGACCTCTAGCGCCCTGGCCCTGACCTGCTCTAAGTCGATCAAATTCGAACTGCGATCAACACCATAGCT
>JBFYYZ010000115.1:0-2637 GCA_041309745.1 Bacillota bacterium
CTCTGGCCAGAGGATTTTTATCATTAAAGTGGTGCACAAAAAAATCCACCAGGCCGGGAAAGCGAAACAGGGTATTAGTTAAATAGTACTTTTTTCGTAAGCTTTTAAGTAGCTCTTCCCGACAGAACTTTTCGTACAGTACCAGAGTATTTAACGAGGGATCATCTTTAAGTAAAGCCTGATGAACTACCTCCGCCGCCAGCTGCCCCGAAAGCAGGCTGCGGCTTATACCACCGCCCGTTAGCGGGCTGACAAAGCCGCCGGCATCACCCACCAGCAGTGCCCCGGAAAAAGCATACTGCAGGCCTTTCTGCGAGCCGAAGTTTAACGGCCAGCTGGCAACGTTTTCAAGCTTGAAGCCCGGCTTCAGCCGGGGCTTGATCAACGGCAGGCTTAAAAAGAGGTCGAGCATCTTATTTAAATTACGTGGCTCACTATGAAAATGGTCGAGACGCATCCCGAGCCCGATATTGGCTCTGTTTTCAGCCAGCGGAAAGATCCAGGCATAGCCGGGCAGGATACTGTCATAGATATAAAATTCCACCTCCTGCGGATAAAGCTCGATGTTTTCAGCATAAGCCCGCAAAGCGATAGCCCGGTGACTTCTGGTATGGCGCACTTCCCTTCTTAGAGCGCGAGCCAGGTTGGAGGCAACACCGTCTGCACCGATAACAACTTTTGCCCGTATTTCTGAACTACCTTCCCCGGTGTTCACTTTAACCCCGGTTACCAGGCCTTTCTCGATGATCGGCTTTTCTACAGTCGCCCTGTGGAACTTTGCTCCCGCCCTGATCGCTTCTTCCCGGATCAGGGCATCAAGATGAATACGGGGTACTACAGCGGCTTTGAACCCGCCTGTACTTTTAGCTAATGGATAAGTCCTCTGGTAACCTTTCGGCGATACCAGTCGCATGCAGTTCAGGGGATACATTTTGCCGCTGGCGATCACCGCATCAACTGCTTTTCCCATCCCGGCATTGTAAAGCAGCTCAAGCGCTTCGGCTGGAAGAGCATCGCCGCAGATTTTATCGCGGGGAAAGTCATCTTTGTCTACTAAGAGCACATCGTGATTTTTCCCGGCTAAAAGCGCTGCCGTAAAAGCTCCGGCCGGACCCGAGCCGACTACCACAACATCGAAATCTACTTTGTCGATGTTCAAAACCGTTTATGCACCTCTTTTAATGAGTTTTTTTTGATTATAGCACTGTGTAGCTGTATATGTGTTATATTTTTACAAACTGAACTTTAATGCCAGTTGCAGCTGGAAATAGAAGAAACCGAATCGCTATCGTCTCTGCTGAAGCAAGGAGGGGTTAGCTTGAACAGCCGCAAGCAGATGAGTGCTTCTATAGTGACTATTTTTGCTGTGGCTGGTCTGCTGATCATGCTTTTTGTTGTTTACATACTGTTTGATTCCGGGTCAGAGAAAAACAGCTTCCCAGCTGGCGTCGCGGCCTGGAAACCCCCGAAATATGGGAACTGATGGAAAGCTTCTTTGATTGCAACGGATCTTGCGAATAGCTATATATTATAATATAATGTTTTAGGAATGATTATGTTTGTAAAGCTTAATTAAACAAAGGAGCTGTTTCACATGGCAGAAAAAAGCAATTCTCTTTTAGTAAAAGTAGCAGTAGTTATTACCTACCTGGTCATGGTTACGGTAAATGCCCTGGCCAGCATTTTACCAATCAACGGACTTGATACGGGGCAGGTTTCCGATTCGTTCCCCAACCTTTTTGCCCCTGCGGGCCTCACCTTTTCAATCTGGGGCCTGATTTACCTGTTGCTGGCAGCCTACTCTCTTTATCAACTCGGACTTTTTCAGGCGGATAAAGGTGTATCCAGATCGGGGCTCTTTACCAGGATCGGCATTCTTTTTGCCCTCTCATCACTGGCCAATGCCGCCTGGATCTTAGCCTGGCATTACCTAAATATTAGTCTTTCGCTTATACTGATGCTCGTCATCCTGGCGCTTCTGGCCAAAATCAATCTGCTTCTCGCTGCCGAAGAACTTAATTCCCAGGAGCGGTTTTTTATTCGGCTGCCCTTCAACGTTTACTTTGGCTGGATAACTGTGGCAACGATTGCCAATGTTACCGCGCTGCTTGTATTTTCCGGTTGGAACCAGTTTGGTATAAATGATGTGGTTTGGATGTTGGTAATTGTGCCTGTCGGTGCTGTCATTGGATTGCTGACTATGTTCCGGTTTAAGAGTGTGGCTTATGGATTGGTAATCGTCTGGGCTTATTTAGGCATTATCATTAAGCACACCTCGGCTACCGGTTTTGCCGGTCAATACCCGCCGGTAATCACGGTTACGGTCGTTAGCCTTATCGTTCTGCTGGCAGGGGTGCTGTATCTTATATTTAGCGCGCGTAAAAAGCTAACAGCGTAAAATACAGCAGGAATGTAAAAATGCTGCCTGGCAGGCAGCAGCTTAAAGTAAGTTTTATAAAGTATCCCGGTCATTGACCGGGTTCTTTTTTGCGCTCAGGCAGCAAAACCTGCTCTAACAAAACGCAGATGATTAGCCCGACGGTTAAGACGTTGCCGACATAGCTTTTTATAAAGAAAGGCATCAAAGCCATCGCTTCAGGCGGGATAAACATGATGCCGACTCCTAAAAGTTAGGAG
>JBFYYZ010000116.1:0-2892 GCA_041309745.1 Bacillota bacterium
GCACGGCCGGTAAAGGCTATGAAGAATTCCAGCGCCGCGCCGCCGAAGAATACGATGTAGCTTATCTGCGCGGCCAGGTCGGTAAGATCTTCCCTGAAGGCGATAAACTGATCGTCCACGGGGTCGATTCACTAAGCGGAAAGATCCTGGATATTAAAGCAGATATGGTTGTGCTCGCTTCCGCCACGGTTGCCCGCGCCGACGCCCCCGAAGTAGGCCGTTTGGTCGGCATCAACAGCGACAGTTACCACTTCTTTAACGAAGCGCACCCGAAGTTGAAGCCGGTGGAAACCCACACGGCCGGAGTCTTTATTGCAGGGGCCTGCCAGGCACCAAAAGATATTCCCGATACGGTGGCCCAGGCCGGCGCCGCAGCAGTCAAGGCGATCGGTCTGCTGTCAAAGGATGTGCTGAAAGGCGAAGCCTGCACTGCTATCGTCAACCAGGCCGAATGTTCAGGTTGTCTTTACTGTGAGGCGGTCTGTCCTTATAACGCTATCGACCATATTGAAATCGAGGAGCGCTACCACGGGGAGATGCTTAAGCGCACGGTGGCCGAAGTTAACCCCTCTCTCTGCCAGGGCTGTGGCTCCTGCTCTGTGGTCTGCCGTTCCGGTTCTATTAACCTTAAAGGTTTTACCAACGAACAGATCTTAGCGGAGGTGGATGCTATATGTCTACAGCGCTGAATGAAAAAGCAGCCGGCTGGGAACCCTTGATTGTTGCTTTTTGCTGTAATTGGTGCAGTTATGCCGGAGGAGACTTAGCAGGCACCAGTCGCATGAGTTACCCGGCTAACGTAAAGGTCATTCGCGTTCCCTGTTCCGGGCGCTTGAACCCCATGTTTGTCCTGCGTGCTTTCCAGCGCGGGGCAGACGGGGTGCTCGTAGCCGGATGCCACCCGGGAGACTGCCACTACAGCACCGGCAACTATCACAGCCGTCGCCGCCTTTCCGCCTTTAAGCGCCTGGTCGAGTTTGCCGGTTTTGAGCCGGAACGCTTTGAGGTACGCTGGATCTCCAGCTCGGAAGGTGATAAATTTGCCGAAGAAATGGAAGCAATTACCGGTAAAATTAAGGCCCTCGGGCCGAACAGAAAGATGAGGGATGCCCGGTGGCAGAACGTTACTTAGAAGATTTAACCAAAATCCGTGATGCTGTTAAACAGGATCTGCTAGGCGGCCGCATTAATCTGCTTCTCGGCTGGGAAAAAGGACATTATTGGTGGCAATCTCGTCCGCTCTTTGCGAAGGATGAAAAAGATCTGGAAAAGCTGGCCTGGGATTCGTTCTGTGCCGTTAATTTAAGTCGCTACCTGCTCGATGAATTAAAGGATTACCAGAAAGTCGGCGTACTGGTCAAGGGCTGCGATTCCCGCGCTTTCAACCGGCTGCTGCAGGATAACATGGTAACCCGGGAGCGGGTGGTTCTCTACGGTCTGCCCTGCCCGGGAATGCTTGATTATGATCTCCTGGCTGACGCTGCCGGAGCAGCACTGGAAGGCATTGCCGAGCAGAATGGTAGTGTCGTAATCAGAACTGCCGCCGGGGAGAAAACAGTTGCTCGGGATCAGCTACTGCTCTATAAATGCCGCGACTGCCTCTACCCCGATCCGGTAGTTTACGATCAACTACTCCTTGCCCCCCGGGGTGAAAAAGAGGCCCCTGAGCGTTACAAGAGCGTTACCGAACTGGAAGAGATGCCGGCTGCCGAACGCTACGCCTACTGGGAAAAAGAGCTTTCCCGCTGTCTGCGTTGTTATGCCTGCCGCCAGGCCTGTCCTTACTGCAGCTGTCGTGAATGCTTTGTCGAGCAGGATAAACCGCGCTGGCAGGGCCGTGCTTACCAGGGGAGCGAAAACTTCCTCTTTCATCTGGTTCGGGCTTATCACGGAGCCGGTCGCTGTATTGATTGTGGTGAGTGTCAGCGGGCTTGTCCGGTCGATATTCCACTGCAGGAGCTTAACCGTAAATTAATCAAAGATATCAATGAGCTGTATGGTCAGTTTGAAGCCGGTTTGAATGCAGATTTAGAACCGCCGCTCCTAACCTATAAACCGGATGATCCGGCAGCTTTTTCTGAAAAGTGAGGTGGTCATGGTGAAAAAAATAATCACAGCAGACAAACTGCCTGCTCTCTGGTCTCACCTGGCCGGTCAGGGCAAGCTCTTTTTGCCGGTCAAAGAAGGACCGACGGTTCTGTTCAAAGAGTGGGCCGAGAGTGACGAAGTTGCTCTTGATGCTCCGACCAGCACTGTATCGCCGAAAGACATCTTCTTCCCGCGGGAAGAAACCTACATGCGCTATCAATGTAGCGGTCAGGCGATGGAGTTGAGCGCAGGGGAAGAGTTAGGACCGGTAACGGCCTTCGGAGTTCATCCCTGCGATCTGAAAGCGATTGAGATGCTTGACCGGGTATATATAAACCAGGATCCGGCAGATGAACTCTATCAGAGCAGGCGTGAAAAAACGACGGTTGTTGCTCTTGGTTGTACAGCACCCGATCCTTTTTGTTTTTGTGGTGTCATGGGCATCGATCCCCTAAGTGCCCCCGGCGCTGATGTTATGGCCCACCTTGACCCTCAGAGCGGGGATTTAAAGCTTGAAGCGCAAACTCCAAAAGGCGAAACTCTCCTTAAGAATGCCGCTTCATTGCTGGCTGAAGCTAACGGGCAGTCTTTTGTTCCGGCTGCGGTTAAAACGGCTGATTTTGGTTTAAATCTGGATGGATTCAGTGAAAGCCTGAAAGACCGTTTTGAAGATCCGGCTTGGGATAGTCTTTACAAGAGTTGCCTCGGCTGCGGTGTTTGCACCTATGTTTGCCCGACCTGTTATTGTTTTGATGTTGAAGATTACGGTCACGAAATGGCCGGTGAACGCTTCCGCTGCTGGGA
>JBFYYZ010000117.1:0-5784 GCA_041309745.1 Bacillota bacterium
TTCCTCTCGCTTAAGCCGAAACCAGGCAGATCAACAGCGATAACCTGGTAACCTTCTTCCGCCAGCGCCGGAGCTGTATAGCGCCAGGTAAATGTTGAACCGGAAAACACGTGGACTAGAACAACATTTCCTTTCCCGGGTGTTTCTTCCGCCCATCGGCGATAGTGTAGCTTAAGATCATTCACTACAATAAAATTACTGTCAGCATGAACCGGCTGATAAGGTTCTCCGGGAAGCGGCTTCAATGGAAGAAGATAAGGCAACAGGCTGATCATCAAAAATATCAAGAAAAAACCCATGCTGACTTTTTTAAATAACCTGCAGCAGTTACATTTTCTTTTTTCAATATCTTTAATCACCGCTTACCTCCCTAAGAATGCCTGAATAGATTAATGATAGCATAACCAATGCAGGATTAAAGGGGATAAACAAGAAATAATTGCAAACAATCTAGGACCGGAGATAGAGAGTATGCTGGCTGTAACAATTAAACCAGACATTTACTGGATTGGTGTAAACGATCACACCACCGACCTCTTTGAAGGCCTCTGGCCGATCACCAGGGAAGGGGTATCCTACAATTCCTACCTGTTCAAAGGCGAAAAGAACGCAGTAATTGACCTGGCTAAGTCAACTAAACTTGACGAGTTCATTGATCGGATTAGTGAGGTAATTCCTGTTTCCTCAATCGACTACATTATTCTCAACCACATGGAACCGGATCATACCGGTCTGCTCAAAGTGATCAGAGAGCTGGCCCCACAGTCTGAAATTCTCTGTTCGGCCAAAGCAGCACCGATGGTTAAAAACTTCTTCGCTATCAGTGACCTGGTTAGAATAGTGGCGGATGGAGAAGAACTTGACCTGGGTGGTAAACTTCTAAAGTTTTTCATGACTCCTTTTGTCCACTGGCCGGAAACAATGATGACCTATGAAACCGCCTCAAAGAACTTTTTTACCCGTGACGCCTTCGGCAGTTACGACTGGTCGGGCGGGGCACGACGCGAACTGGACCAGCGGCTTGAAGAGTTAAAATGGGAGATGACCGCTTTCTTTGACTTTGCCGGCGGCCCCACCCTGGAAGACTACAGAGTGGGCGGAGCTTTAGGCAAGAAATTTGGAGAAACCATCCTGCAGGACAGTTAAACTAAACTCTACCTAGTTCATATATTTTCTCACGATCAACCAGTTTTCGATGGCTGATTATCTGCACTTACAAAAAATCCTTCCCCGATCATCAATATTTCAAGGGAAAAACCTCGTGCAATTAGATTGGCACATTGTCGTTACTAATTAAAGCCTTCGTCCCTTACTTGAAGCAGGGGAGCTGAGTATTTGAGAGAATTATTACCGGTAAGTAAAATTTACTAAAGAAAGGTTTTGAAGCAGATGAAAATAATCAATTATATAGCAAACCACATAAAGATTACTACAAGTTCCCCAGATCAATACGCTCCACTTGATCAGAACGGTGCCTCAACTGCTAAATCTTTTATTGAAAGTTTTCCGCTTTACAGCCCCACACCGCTGGTCAGTCTCTCGCACCTGGCTGAAGAGTTAGGCCTGGGCGGTTTACTGATCAAGGACGAGTCAAAGCGTTTTGGCTTAAACGCTTTTAAAGTACTGGGCAGCGCTTACGCCCTCGGCTGCTATTTAGCCGAAAAACTGGACCTTGAGATGAAGGACCTAAGCATCGGCAAGTTACAGCAGGAAAGCCGCAAACAGCGTTTACCGAAAATCACTTTCACCACCGCCACCGACGGCAACCACGGTCGCGGCCTGGCCTGGGCTGCCAGCTACCTGGGCCACAACGCCATTATTTACATGCCCACTGGCTCAGCACATTCAAGGGTAGCCAATATCGAAGCTACCGGAGCGAAGGTGATCGTAACGGAGTTGAACTACGACCAAACGGTTGAACTGGCCCGCACGGAAGCATTGAAACACGGACGCCAGCTGGTGCAGGATACGATCAGCGAGGGAAACGAACAGATACCGCGATGGATTATGCAAGGTTACACGGTTATTGCCTTAGAAGCCATGGAACAAATAAATGAACAAAACCTCAACACCCCGACTCACCTGCTCCTGCAGTGCGGGGTTGGTTCTTTCCCGGCAGCCCTGATTGACTTTTTTTACTCAAGAACCGATTCCGACAAGCCGGTTACAGCACTAGTAGAACCGGACCGGGCTGATCCCTTCTACCGCTCAGCTCTGGCCTCCGACGGAACGGCCAAAACAGTTGACGGCGCCCTGGACACAATCATGGCCGGCCTGGCCTGCGGGGTTCCCAATCCCTTAGCCTGGGATATCGCCCGTAAGCATTGTGACTTCTTTTTTTCCTGCCCCGACTTCGTTGCGGCCTACGGGATGCGCTTGCTGGGCAGCCCCCTTCAAGGCGACCAGCAAATTATTTCAGGAGAATCAGGAGCTGTCACCGCAGGCCTCTTGGCTTTGCTGATGCAAAAAGAAACGCAGCGTAAAGCTGCTGCAGATTTAGGGCTGGGCAAGGATAGCATTGTTCTGTTAGTCAGTACTGAAGGCGATACAGACCCGCTAATGTACCGCCGGGTAACCTGGGAAGGCGCTTATTCGCTTCCTGATCATTTTTAGTTAATTGCCATTTAATAGCAGGGTAATCATTAAAAGCACAGAATATAGTGAACCAGGAAACTGGAAATAATTATAAGTGAAGCCTGTCTGGCGCAGATCAGCCACGGAAGGCGGGATCCGGAATGGACGATTTTACAAACCACAGTAAGCAAAAGCGTATCCCCTGGATTGGCGGAGATTACTTAGGAGAGCTTAGCAACAGTGTGCCCCATGGCAGGGGGATCTTAACTCTGACCGATGGCACCCGCTATGCCGGAGGCTGGAAAGAAGGAAAACCGCACGGCCGGGGAACGGTAAACTACCCCAGTGGTGGCATTTATAAAGGAGAAATTAAGGAAGGCAAGCGTGACGGCTACGGGAACTATACCGGACCGGATGGGAAAACAGCATACGGCCTCTGGGAACAGGGTAAGTTTGTTATTTCGTTGGAAGAGCTGCAGCGCGGTGAACCGAAAGCCAAACTGGCCAAGCCTAAAGATGTGATCAGGATCGAATCGCTATCCTTTGTCTATCGGAGCGGCAAGGGCATATTTGACCTCAACTTCAGCGTTGGCCAGGGTGAAGCCTTCGGCTTTCTCGGGCCAAACGGGGCCGGTAAAACAACGACCATCCGTAACCTGCTAGGTTTTACCAGACCCACCAAAGGAAACTGCTTGATCAACGATCTGGACTGCTGGCGCGACGCCGCCCTGATCCAGCACGATCTCGGCTATTTGCCTGGTGAAATAACCTTTTTTGATGAGATTACCGGTACGCAGTTCCTAAACCTGATCGCTTCAATGAGAGGTGACGGGGAGAAACAACGCCGCAAAAGTTTGCTGGAACGTTTTGAGCTTGATCCGACCGGCCGGATTCGCCGGATGTCTAAAGGGATGAAACAAAAACTGGGTATTGTCACCGCCTTTATGCACGATCCTGCTGTCTATGTTTTAGATGAACCGACCAGCGGACTCGATCCGCTGATGCAAAATGAATTTGTCGAGCTGGTGCTAGAAGAAAAGGAACGGGGTAAAACCTTTCTTATGTCTTCACACAACTTCGAGGAAACATACCGCACCTGCGACCGGGCCGGCATCATCCGTGAAGGGCAGCTGGTAGCGGTGGAAGATGTTCACTCGCTCAAATCATCGCAGCGAAAAACTTACCTGGTTACCCTTGCAAGGCCAGAAGAGATCGAATATCTGCGCAGTGCCGGTCTCGATCTCGGGAAAATCAGCAAAAATACAGTCGAAGTGGTTGTAAAAGACAATTATGATCAGTTTACGGCTGCGCTTGCCGGTTGCAGAGTAATCGGCCTTGATGTTGTAACCCAAGGTTTGGAGCAGCTCTTCCTTAAATACTATGGGCAGGAGGGTTTATCCTGGTGAGCTTTTCACTGTTTAAGGCCACAGCTAAATCAAACTTGGTGATTTTTTTAATCTTTTTTGCCGTCCTTTTAATGTATATGATCATCATGCTGGGTATGTATGATCCGGAGACGATGGATGCCATGAATCTTTACGTGGAAGCTTTGCCACAGGGCATGATGGAAGCTTTTGGTTATGACATTCCGGTAACCAACCTGATTACCTTTATGGCTGTCTATTTTTACGGCTTTCTGGTGATCATGTTCCCGCTGATTTATTGCATCATCCTGGCTAACCGCCTGGTAGCCGTTCTGGTTGACCGGGGATCAATGGCATATCTGCTGGCGACGCCCAATACCAGGGCAAAGATTATTACAACTCAGGGCCTTTACTTGGCTTTTAGCGTCTCCCTGCTGCTGGCCTTAACGGCGGCGATCGGCATCGGTGCCAGTGAATCAATGTTTCCGGGAGCGATGGATATCCCCGCTTTTATTAAACTAAACCTGGTTACCATTACACTAACTCTGGCAATTAGTTCAATTTGCTTCTTCTTCTCCTGTACTTTTAATGAATCAAAGTTTTCCCTGGCTTTCGGGGGAGGGATCCCGATCCTTTTCTTCATCATCAATATGTTAAATAATATCGGAGGCGACAACGAGTGGCTTAAATATTTATCCCTTTACTCGCTTTTTGATGCAAACGCCATCGTCGCCGGCGAACAGGGATTAATCGCCGTCTGCTTGCCCTTTGCCGCAATCACAATTGTTCTTTATTGCCTTGGTATTGTGATCTTCAGCAAGCGCAACCTCTATCTATAACCAGTACTGTAAATAAAGCTCTTTGTATTGACTGTCAGTTTAGAATTATGCTATTATTTCTCCATAACAAAGCTGGCCTTTCACCTGCGAACCCAATGAGGCCGTATATTAAGGCCTTAATTACCCGCTCTGGCAGGGAGGTAACCTTTTGAACGGCAGGGAAAGAATGATCACCGCACTATCCTTGGAAATCCCTGATCGGGTGCCCCACTGGGAACTGGCCTATAATGAATCTTCTGTATTAAACATTGCCCGCCATTTTACAGATGATCTCCCTGCAGCAGGCTACATCCAAAACTTAGATGATGAAAACAAGATTAAGCTGATCAATGCCCTGCTCCTTATTATTGAAGAACTCGATGTTGACGGCCTTACTTTAAGGGTTTTCCCTACAGCCGAAATCATTAGCGATGAGCTGTTTCGCGATGACTGGGGTGTTACTTTTAAGCTCAGCCCGGTGGGTGAAGCTGCTGTGATCGACGGACCAATTAAAACAGCCACAGACCTGAAGCAGTTCAGGCCGCCAAAGATCAAGGAACCTGATCTGCTGACCCTGATCTACTGCGCGGCAAGGTTTAAGGGGGAGCGGGCCCTGGTGCTCAGCCTGCAGTGCCCCTTTCGCCGCAGTTGGAACATGCTCGGCGGCATGGATAAGCTGCTTTACGCCTACCACGAGAACCCGACTCTGGTTCATCAGCTGGCCAGGATTGCCACAGACTATACATTCGAAGCCCTGGAAATGGGCATCCAGCTCGGAGCAGACATTATCTCGCTTGACGGCGATTTGGCCCACAACACCAACCTTTTAATCTCGCCTGATCATTTTCGGGAATATTTGAAACCCTACTACATAGAAATAGTCGATTTCATTCACAAAAAGGGTATAAAAATATTTAAGCACACTGACGGCAATCACATGAAAATTTTTGATGACTTTTTAGAAATTGGTTTCGACGGTATCCACCCTATCCAACCGCAATGTATGGATTTGGCTGCCGTCAAAGAGC
>JBFYYZ010000118.1:0-2569 GCA_041309745.1 Bacillota bacterium
GCCGGCAGGTTGATCAAAAAATCACCTTTCCGGCCTGTGATCGCTTCCCCGGCAAAAGCTTCGATTAACAGATCGCCTACCGGGTCATGTTCACCACGAAATACTCTGATCAGCGCACCGGCCAGGGGCTCACCGTCGAGCGAATCATAGATAAAGCCACTGAAATCAATTAGCTGCGACTGCTTCAGTTCGATCTCTACGTTTATTTCATCTTCGGGTATGCAAAATGTTGCTTCAAAAGGTTGATAATTTTCCAGCAGATCGTATAAGGGAAACTGCCCCCGGACAGTAAGGGCAGAACCGGGAGCGCAATTTAAGGAAAAGGAGCCGCCCTTACTGCTTAGAGCGGCAGCAGTCATGCTGAAGGGCAGCCCACGGAAATCCTGCCCGGTATTAACTTCACTCTGATAACCGGCACAAACCAAGTATGATGAAGCTGGCTCTGCATTTATAATCCTGCCCCTGATCTTCACGGCAGGTATTGATTCAATCTGAAAAACAAACTTTTTCAGGGGAAAGAAGCTGCGGTTTTTATCATCAATTAAAAGAAGCGGCACCAACCAGCGCATCCGGACTGAGCCGTCCAGATCCTCCGCACAAAAAGCCCATCCCTCTTCCATATTAAGTTCGATCGGCGGCTGCAGGAGATACGGCAGCTTAAATTTACGCATTGCTTCAAGGGGCGATTGGCATTGGTCGGCCTCTTCACCGCAGAGCAGGCATTCGCTATCCCCGGTTTCGGCGGCAATCAGGGTCAGCTTATGCGGCACCATACCCGGAGGCAGGAGATGGGTCAGGTGTAAAAAGGTTGACTTGACCGCCCACTCGCTGATATTGCGGGCGTCAGGAGCCACACGGTAATAATCGCCCCAGCTAAAGATATCTTCACCGTATGGAGTAATGACCTCGACATTCCGGCAGCGGTAATAGTAATTTGAAGCTTCCAGCTTGTGAACAACAGCTTCTCCGCGCTGCCAGCGATCTTCGGGAATCTCAACGGTAATGGTTTGCAGAGGGGCTTCTCCAGCCAGGCTTACAGGCAGGGCAGCATTCGTATACTTCACTGCGGCCGGAATGAAAGCCGGATCTCCCAGCAATACCTGCTGGTGGATAGCATTGGCTGTGCCCCAGCGATATTTACGGTAAGCTTCGGGATTTTTCTGCAACAGAGTTGCCGCGTAGAGGCTGATCACGTGACGCATCTCCCGCACTGCCTCACCGACGCTTAAACCTTTTAGAAGCAGAGCCTCCATAAATACACTGTACGTGGAAGTGGAATACTGCAGATCTTCAATCGTGGCTCCGCCAACAAAACAGATTGCCCCTTTTTCTACGAAGGAAATGCCGATCACCTGGCGCGAGTCAACCGCAACACCTTTCCAGGTTAATCCTTCATCGGGAGAATACCAGTGGGGAACCAGGCCCACCGTGGAGCAAGCCGAGGCATAAGCCACCAGGGGTGGCATCAGCGGCAGATCTTCCCTGTTTAGCGTCCTGCTGTGAGTATGCAATCCTTCCGGCCCGCCGTGGCCGGTGTAGAGAAAGTAGTCCGCATCTTTAAGTGCCGCGGCCACCTCCAGGTAACCGGCATCACGATCCCGGAGCTGGTTGATAGCAAAACCGGCGTCTTCCAACAACGGCACCAGCTGTGTATCAATCAGCGGCTCATCGGTAGAAAAAATAATCCCCGTTTCAACATGCGGAGTGGCAACAATTAATACATCCTGCCCGCCGCGTTGCAAGTGCTCCTGCACGGCAGCATATCTCTTGGTGCTGATAATCTGGGTTGAAAGCCCGCCACAGGTATTTTGCATCAGGCGTCCTTCGGCCAGGTCAAAGAAGAGATCATCATTTAAACGAAGGTGGATATCCCTGACCATCTCCTCGGTAACCGCACCAAGCATTTTCTTTTCCTCGTAGAAAAAAGGCACCGCGGCGGGGGACGCAAGGACCGCCTGAAAGCGAGGTTTAAGACCGGTCAGGAGCACCATTTGGTGCAGGCTGTCTTCAATCAGCTTAGGATCCGGTTTTTCGCTCTGCACATCAAAGGGAAAAACCGGGCGGTAGGAGGCAAGGTTAAGCAGGTGAAGGCTTAGACCGCGAACCCAAAGCTGGCGCAAAGCACCCCCCCTGGATGAATCAAGCAGCAGATCCGCCGAGTTATAAACAACGAGGTAGTCCGCAGCGAGGCCGGCAGATTGAAGAAACTGAAGCAGCTGGCAATCATCTTCAATAACTACTAAGTTTTTCCTTTCAACATTGATGCCTGCTGCAGCTACTGATTGTTGCGATCCGATCCAGACCAGTGGCAGTTCCGGATAGTTAAGAGGCTCCTCTTTAGATTCGACTGGCAGCGTAACAAAATAGTAGCCGAGACGAACTGCCAGCGTCGCCGCTTTAAGGCAGTCGGTCGGTGAATCGGCTGCTGCAGCACAAATTCCGGCGGGCATCCCAAAATGGGACACAAGAGCATTAAAATTTTGGCGGCCGGAGAGGGGATCTGCTTCAGGCTTCAGCCCGGATAGGGCAGCGAGTTGATCAACTTTTTCATTCCCGGTCAGATTAAAGA
>JBFYYZ010000119.1:0-4232 GCA_041309745.1 Bacillota bacterium
TGGATTGGGTAACCAAAGCCGACCAGAGAAGAATCTTCGATCAGGGCAGCAATCGTAACCACTGAAATATTTTCAATCGAGTAAGCCCGGCTATTAAAGCCCTTTTCATTGAGGTGTCTGCATAATTCTTCTGCCACCCACCAGGTATTGCCCGTCCCGGAAAAATAAAATACTGGTGCTTTTTTAATAGTGGCCAAAATTACATACCTCTGGGTTATTTGTCTGCAAGCTTCTGCTCGAGCCATGTTGATACATACCCGGCTACTTCCTCCCAGCCTGGCTCGGCAATAATCCAGTGCGCGTGGTCTGCAAATTCTTTGTATTCCGCCCTATTATCGAACTTTTTTGCTACCTTTCGAATTACCGATGCCGGGGTGATCCGATCTTCTTTACCGCCAATGATCAATAAAGGGCAATTAACTGCAGTTACATCGACGCGCGATGCTTTTTGTGAGTCCAGGAAAGGGTAACCGATTTGAAAGGCGGCCAGGCCTGATTCATAAACAAATCTGCTGTAAGCTTCTTTTTGTTCCTCCGGTGGTAGCAGGTTTAACATGGAGTATACAGCTTCGTTATAGGTTTGACGCATCGGTTTTTTCCAAAATCCCCACTTGCTTTGAACACTGAAAAAGCTTTTGATCACTGACGGAGTGATCGCATTGATACCGGCAGGGGCAGCGGGAGTAAGGGCAACGGTGGCTACAGCCAGGTTGCGGGCAGCCAGAATCATAGCCAGCAATCCGCCCATCGAGTGGCCGATCAGGATAGGTTTTTCTTCAAGTTTATTAATATCAGCTTCCAGGTCGGCAGTGTAGTCAAGCAAGCTGGTAGTACCCAGCGCCGGATTGGGAAGATCAGTAGGTTCAATATCGTGATAACGTAAAGTTGGGATTATACAGTGGTACCCTTTCGCGGCAAAGTGGTTTTTGAATTTTTCCCAGTACCAGGGTCCACCCCACATGCCATGAATCATCATTACAGTTTTAGACATACCTCCACTCCCTTTCCATCAAACTTTTTGTTCACTGCCAGTTATCCTGTATTTATATTTGTATCATAAAAAAACGCGTCAGGATACCGCATGTTCTGCGGTTCCTGCCGCGTTTTTTTCAAAACAGCTGGTTTACTTAACCTGGTCTTTTAAAGCTTTACCTGCTTTAAAGGCCGGCACTTTTTGGGCTGCAATCTTTATCGTTTCGCCGGTGCTGGGGTTACGCCCTTCGCGGGCCTGGCGCTGCCTTACTTCAAAAGTTCCGAAACCGACCAGCTGTACCTTCTCACCTTTTGAAAGAGTCTCGGTGATGCCATCAATTATTGCCGCTACAGCTGCTTCGCTTTCTTTTTTGCTGAGATCTGCTTTCTCAGCGACCAACGTGACCAGTTCTTGTTTGTTCATACAGTAATACTCCTCTCGCTTCTAAAATAACAACGTTACCTATGATACAGTTATTCTGAGAATAAATCAATCTAAAAGTGGACAAAAATATGCTGATTGTTGCTACAAAGTTTTAAGCGCTTTTTCCATTGCTTCGTTAAAAACGCGACCGGAGGTATGCATAATCGTATCTACCCCGTTATCGGTTTGTTCAAACTGCATTGAAGCAAGGCAGGGATAGTGCAGACACATTAGGCCGGATTTCGGTACGGCGTTTTCCGCCTCCAGTCCGATTATACGCCTGGAAGTATAATGCGAGGAACCACAAGGCGCCCCGCGTAGAATTTTTGCTGCCACGATGTTGTTTGCATTGTCGAGGGTCAGGGCGATCTTTGGTTTCCCAAAATAGCGGGCAAATTCGCTGATCACAGCACTGGTGTAGGGCTGTTTATTATTTTCATAGAAACCGACAGTTTCTTCATCGATCGAACAAAGTGGTTCCGGGTAAACGATGACAATATCATTTTTATTTAGTTCGCGCCGCAACTGGTTGCGTAAACCTAAAGGTATCCAGGCAGTACTGTCAATAGAGGCGACAATCCCCCTGGCTCCTGTTCTATCGGCCAGGGTTGGTAGTAATTGGGCAGCCTGGGGCGATTCGGCCAAGTGCAAGATCAGGTCCGCCTGGGGCAGGTTATCAGGAATGTATTGCTCCGGCTCGTCAACAACGATTTCTGCTATTGATGGAACCATCCAGGTTTTTACCTGCCAGTCTTGAGGTTTATTGACTTCGATATGATCAGCAATTCTTTGTCCGTAGTTTCCCTGAATCAGGATTAATAGTTTCATTGATTTCTCACTTCCTGTATCTTTTTAGTTTTTTTGATCCCTGAGGCGGGCATAGTCTGCCGGGGTGTCGAGATCGGTTATCACCGCAGGGTCGTCAACTGCAACAAAATCAACCTGTTCTTCGGTCAGGCTTTCCAGAAGAGTGCGGCCACCCTGGTCGCCTTCGATTTGCTCAAGTAAAGGCCAGATCCGGCGATCGAAGATGGTGGGGTTGCCCCTTGTCCCCTGGTAAAGCGGGCAGGTAACCAGCTTCAGTTTCTTCCGATAGCTATTAATTAACAGGCGGTAAAGTTCAGCAGTAATCAGCGGTTGATCGGCAAGCGCAAACAGGGCACCCTGGATGGTACTATCTACTGCGTTAAGACCTGCTTTAAGTGATGAGGAAAGCCCAAGTTCCGGCGTTTGATTCTCTATTACCAGGCAGTTGTTACGGCCAGCCAAGCTGGAGATGATGCTACCCGGTTTTGTCACGACAATTACCTGTTTTGCCCCGGCTTTGGTAATTGCCAGCATGGTTGTTTCAAATACAGTACTATCGCCTATTTTCAAACTTAGTTTATCTTCGCCCATTCGTTTTGAAAGACCAGCGGCAAGGACAATGGCGGCGACGGTAACAACAGGCTTTTGTAGAGTGGCCGGCAAAACAAATTTTACCGGGTTTACATCCTGTGCCGTTGTTAGCAGCAAATTTTTATATGATTTCGTTTCTTTAGCCAGGTGATCCAGTAAATCAAGGGCAGTTTTTTCCGGTTCGGCAAGCAGATCAATTTTATTGAGGATCGCCCTATAAACTGCTGCGGGAGCCTGATTGATCGAGATATCGTGCATCAAGCGGTAGCTTTTTGCCAATATTGTACCGTTAATTACTTTTCCGGAATCAATCCCGGTGGCTGTACAAAAAAGTTCAAACCGGTGGACGTAGGTTTCATCAATTTTTTCCCCCAGGGCATCTGCTCCGATTACGGCAAAAACCAGATCGCTGGCCGAAGGAATACGCGGCTCATATTCTTTATAGCCTTTAAGTGATTTACCCCTGGCTCCGTCTGCTTCGACAAGAATAAATATCTTTCGTGCTCTATAAATACTGTTAACAACTTCCGGTTCCAAACCCTGCAGTTTTCCATCCGTACCGATAGCGCTGCCGAGCACAGTTATATTTTCCTTCGGCATGGATTCTGAGAGCATGTTTAAAATCTGGCCTGTGGAAGAAGCCAGGACGAGCGGCAGATTGTGCGGTGGGTAGATTTTTGTTGTTGTTGTTATGATTACTTTGTGCCCTGCAGCAGATAGTTCTTTTGCCAGCCTGAACATAAGCGTAGTTTTACCACCCGCTCCGATAAAAGAAACCAAAGCAGGATCGGTTAATTCTGCTGAGTGGTAAAGAGATAGCTGTTTCAATAATCAAACCTCCGCTAATTTACCTGGTGCGGAAAAAGCAGCGATCGATGCATTCAAGACCATTTTCGCCGTTGATGATACCTTTTCCGGCACGCGGGCATTTTACCGCCGATGTTTTGTGGTGGGGACAAACCACCCATCCGGCCTGATCAAAGTCGTATCCGCCGCAGTGACGGCACTGCAGACCCTGATCGTTAAAAACCAGGTCTGATGTTTCGCGCAATTTACGGCAGTTATGGCAGTAGCAGTATTCCATTTCGGGATTGATTTGCCTGTTTTTTTCAGTAGTCATTTCGATCACCTCTTTCACCCCCACCCCGACCCTCCCCCCTCAAGGGGGAGGGAGTTTTGGTGTCCTCTTCAGTTCCAAGAGGGAGGGAATATTATGTGCTTGCCCCCTAAAGAAATGAAGTTTTAAGTGTTTGCCCTCAAGAGGGATGAAGTATTATGTGCTTGCCCTCTAAAGAGAGGGAGTTTTGGTACCCTCTACAGTTCCAAGGAAAAGGGGTTTGGATATCCTCTTAGCTTCGGTTGTAGCGGTTTAGGATTGCTTCGAGGACACCGCCGCCGATAGCCCTGGCTTTGTCGGAAATCGTAAGAAAATCAACCT
>JBFYYZ010000120.1:0-5390 GCA_041309745.1 Bacillota bacterium
CTCGGCAGTGCGGACAATTAGCATCCCCAGGAGCGGTCCGATACACAATCCAAGATGCAGTGAGGCATTGTATAAACCGATCACCTTGCCCTTAGTATCCGCATATTGCAGTGAGAGCAAAGCAGGCGCTAAAGCCCAGATCGGTACCTCACCGATGCCCTGTAAAAAACGCCCCATCAGGATGTGGTTTGAAGTTTTTGCACCAAGATAAAGCAGGCCGACAACACTGCAGATCAGATAGCCGGCAATTAATAGCTTCTTAAAACCGATTTTATCAGCCAGGTGGCCGATGGGGATTTGTGCCAATACATAAGAAACCGCAAAAACAGAAGCTAGTAAACCAACCACGGATACGGAACCCGAAAGATTAATGACCCGCTGCGGGAGCAGGGCTACAATCATGCCCACACCAAGCATGATCAAGAAGACACTGACATTGATGGCTATTAGTGATCTGTTGTTTTTCATTAATTTTTTCACCGGCAGTGTCAGGACAACTGCTTGATTATCAAGAACTCAGAGCATTCGACATGCTTAAAGGCGGACCAGTGGTTTTTTGCTGGCTGTATTCTACAATTTGATGACACATTCTGTCAACTAACCTCTGGCCTACCTCCAGTGTGGTATTAGGTAAAACAACAGCGAACCCTTGTCAACCCGCAGCAGGAAAAACTATGTGAGGCCAGCAGGATGTGCCCTCCTGTTTTGTCAGGAAATTATTTATGTAGAAATGGAACCGCTTCTTTTTAGTATATGTCTATCCTGGTAGAAAGACATTTTAATAAAGGAGGGAGCCACACATGTTAAGACAGACGTTATTGGCAGTATTGGTTTTATCAATGCTTATTGCTTTGATGGTTGCCGGCTGTCGGGAAGCAACACCAGTGGCAGAAGAACCGGAAATTGAAAATGAAAGCGGTGAAGAAAACAACAACACCGACAATGAAAATGATGAAGCCGTACCTGAACCCGTTGATGCAATCATGCTCGATATATACTTCATGGAAATAAAGGAAACTAGTTTTGAGCTTGGTAAAGAGACCCGTAAATTCGGAACATTCGGCGGTCCACAGGTAGATTTGGAAGAAGTAATGGCTGAACTGTTAAAAGGCCCGGAGACCGATGATTTGAGCAGGGTCATTCCGGAAGGGACTGTTCTCAGGGGCATCACCCTGGAATACGGAGTTGCCTATGTTGACTTTTCTGAAGAACTTCTGCAAGCTCAAGTTGGCAGCGAAGCAGAAGCGATCCTGGTGGGTTCCATTGTTAAAACCCTGACCCAGTTGGAAGAGGTAGATTCAGTTCAAATCCTCGTGGAAGGGGAAATTGTTGAGACAATAGCCGGGCATATTTCAATCGACAAGCCACTCAACTGACCTGAACGTTTTGTAGGGGCATAGGTTAGCTTTGTGCCAGGCACTATAGCTAACTCGTGCCCCTAAATATTAGTGCCAGCTGACGTCAATCCAGTCAAAGCCTGATTTTCCGATTCCCTACAGCACTTCGGTAACCTGCCATTATTAATGGCATGATGGGGCCTGGCATGATGGGCATGATGCATGTCAACATTGAAAACGAGCACGATTATTTGATCCACATGATTCCCCATCACCAGGAGGCAGTAGATACTGCTGTTTATTTAAGAGACAATACTGATCGTCCGGAGATGAGAAAGTTTGCAGAAGATATCATTGAAACCCAAAGCGCGGAAATAATGCAAATGATGGACTGGCTTGAAACCTGGTATCCGGATCAGCTGCACAGCGTTGATTACCAGCCGATGATGCGCAACCTTGAAAACCTGCAAGGAGCCGCTCTTGATAGAGTTTTTCTCGAAGATATGATCCCGCACCATATGGCCGCCGTGATGATGTCTCAACAATTACTGTCACAAGGTCTGGCAGAACATGAACAAGTGGCAGTCCTAGCCATAAATATCAGGGATAGCCAGCGAAATGAAATCCACATGATGATGCAGTGGCTGGCATCCTGGGGCAATGAGGCTCCGGTTGCGGTTGGCAGAAACCTGCCGGTACTGGCCTTGGGCGGGCTGCTGTTGATTCTGGTATTTATAGCACTGGCAGTCTTGCTTACAATTTTGCTGATTCCAACAAAGAAGAGCCAGAGATCTGTTGTCCTTAACGGCAGGGAAGTCCTGGACAAAAGCTATGTAAAAGGAGAAATCTCCCGGGAGGATTACCTGGATCTTCGCCGAACCCTAAAGTAGTCATAGTGAGGGGTGATTAAACGTGGAAAACATGAATAACCATCACCATACTAACCTTGCCCAACCAGAAAACCCGAAAGATGATCATCACACTCACCAAGGCCATGATCAGCACGCCGGGCACAGCCCCAATATGTTCCGCGACAAATTTTGGCTCTCCTTGATCCTGACCCTACCCGTGGTCTTTTGGTCTGAACATATCCAGATGCTTCTTAGGTTTCAGGCGCCGGAGTTTTTCGGGTCAGCCTGGATTCCACCGGTGCTTGGCACAGTAATCTTTTTCTATGGCGGATGGGTGTTCGTCCAGGGTGCTTTCCGAGAACTAAAAACTCTGCTGCCCGGAATGATGACCCTCATTTCCCTGGCCATTGCTGTCGCTTTTCTGTTCTCATGGGTTGTGCAGCTTCAGCTGATCGCGGCAGAGGCGCTCTGGTGGGAACTGGCAACCCTGATTACAATCATGCTGTTGGGCCACTGGATCGAGATGCGCTCAATTGTTCAGGCGCAGGGGGCGCTAAAGGAGTTGGCGAAACTCCTTCCGGATACCGCCATACGTATTACCGAACAGGGCGATGAAGAGAAAGTTGCTGTAAGTGAGCTTAAAAAAGGAGATCTGGTGCTAGTCCGCCCGGGCGAAAGTATTCCTGTGGATGGAGTGGTGCAAAAAGGAAAAAGTGATCTAAACGAATCAATGATTACCGGCGAGTCAATGCCGGTCAAGAAGATAGAAGGAGACGAAGTTATAGCCGGTACAATCAATGGCGAAGGTTCGCTGCGTGTGGAGGTTACCGGTACCGGCGATGATACCAAGCTGTCAGGCATCATGAGACTCGTAACTGATGCGCAAATGTCCAAATCCAGGGCACAACACCTTGCTGATCGTGCCGCCCAGCTCCTTACCGCAGTTGCTATTGCTTCCGGTGTGATCACTTTTATTGTTTGGCAACTTATTGGGATGCCTATCGATTTTACCATCGTCAGGGTTGTAACTGTTCTGGTTATTGCCTGCCCCCATGCGCTGGGGCTGGCAGTGCCTCTGGTAGTGGCCATTTCCACGACGCTGGGCGCTACGAATGGGCTGCTGGTAAGGGATCGGCGCGGACTAGAAGAAGCGCGGAACTTAGATATAGTGATCTTTGACAAAACCGGAACCCTGACGCTGGGTGAGTTTCTGGTTGTTGATATTTCTACTATTGAAGGGGTTTCGGAAGAGGAAGCGCTGCGGATAGCTGCCGGAGCCGAGACGGAATCCGAACATCCCATTGCCCGTGGCATCGTGAAGACAGCAGAGCAGCGTAAGATTGATATTCCTGCTGCAGAAGAATTCAGGGTTTTGACAGGTAAAGGTGTGGCCGCTACGGTTGAAGGCATAGAATACCATTTAGGCGGCCCTGCGCTATTAAAGGCGGAAAATGCAGTATTGCCAACTGCTATTGACAAGGCATCTAAAGATATTGCGCAGCGCGGACAGGCCGCAATCTACCTACTTCGCGACGGTAATGTGATTGCTTTATTTGCAGTGGCCGATGCCATCCGCGAGGAAAGCCGCGAGGCTGTTCGAGCACTTCAAGAACAAGGTATCACAGTAGCTATGCTAACCGGAGATGCACAGGCTGTGGCCGATTCAGTGGCCAGAGAGATCGGAATTGATACTGTTTTTGCCGAAGTGCTTCCCGAAGATAAGGCCTCCAAGGTAAAAGAGCTTCAGACTGGTGGGAAAAAGGTAGCTATGGTTGGTGACGGAGTGAACGACGCCCCTGCCCTGGCCACCGCCAACATCGGAATTGCCATCGGTGCTGGTACCGATGTAGCAGTGGAGGCTGGACATATAGTGCTGGTAAGATCCGACCCCCGCGACATTTCCCGAATTATCAACCTCTCCCGGGCTACATATGCAAAGATGGTCCAGAATTTATGGTGGGCGGCAGGTTATAACATTGTGGCAATTCCCCTGGCTGCAGGAGTACTGGCCGGATGGGGCATTCTGCTTACCCCGGCTGTTGGCGCTGTACTAATGTCGGCGAGCACAGTGATTGTAGCCATAAACGCACAACTACTGAGAAGAGTACAATTGCATGGATAAAAACTTTCATATCAGGTGTCTTTGACAAATTCCCTAGCTTAAATCAGACCGCGGGAAGTGTAAATTGAAACAAGAATTACAAATGCCGCTGCCAGCGAAACAGAGAAGCCAATGATGACATAGTCAACCATGCCCATATTGATATCCCGGTAATAAGTGCGGGTCGGGTAGCTGCGAAACCCTCTTAACTCAAGCAGAATAGAGAGATGTTCTGCTTTCTGCCAGATACTGTAAAGCAAAGGGGTAAAAATGCCAATATAAACACGTATAACCTTTCTTTTATAGACTTTTCGAAGATCAACACCACGAAGCTGTATAGTATTCACAATATTCCCCAACTCACTTATCAATACCGGGATAAACCGGATGCCGATCTGGATCATGAACACAATTTCATAAGGGACGCGCATCTTCGTCATCGCCAGCAGCATTTCTGAAAGGTCGCAGTTAATGAGAATCAGGCCTGTGCCAACCAGAATAAAAAAACGAAGGATTACAGCCAGCCCGTAAATTAAACTATCACTGGTTAGCAGGTGAAACTGGCCCAGACTGATAAGTGGTTCGCCACCCCTGACGAACAAGCTTTGAATAACAATCAGAAAAAGATAGAGGTAAAGGAATTTTCGAAAATCGAAAAATAGCTGCAGAGGAACTTTCAGTAGCCATAAAACCGCTAGTGTAATAAACAAGACAATAGCCAGCACGATTGCGTTCTGATAAATGAGGGCGAGGGTTGATAATATGGCGGCGATCGCCAGTTTGGACCTTACGTCAAGCTTCATCGGTGACGACCTTTCCTTTAACCATTTTGATTTCCCGCCCTCCGAGAGCTTCAACAAAGGGGCGATCATGCGAGATTACGACAACCCCGGTTCCCAATCTATTCACATTAGCAAGAACTTCGATCAGAATTTCTTTACGGTAGGTATCAATACTTTTAGTCGGTTCATCAAGAATCAGGCAAGCCGGATGCAGGGCCAACACCGCGCTGATGGCCACCATCTGTTTTTGCCCTTCGCTGAGATTAAAGGGAAACTTTTCGCGTAACGGCCAAAGGTCGAACAGGTCAAGATAATGGTG
>JBFYYZ010000121.1:0-6095 GCA_041309745.1 Bacillota bacterium
CACTTCCTGGGCCAGGGCCACAAAACCGGTGATCAGCAAACCCATTGCGGCCAGAAAGAAAACCATGGTGCGGGCAAATACTAAAGAGGCCAACTGCCTATCCTCTTCAAATACTTTTATGCCATGCGGTAGCCACGACTGGCCGATCGCATTCTGCAGCAGCATGATTACCGCCGCCAAAGAACCGGCTATCGAATAAATGCCCACTGCTTCAAGCGTCGCCAGGCGGGCCAGCATCAACCGGTCAGCATTGCTAAAAAGCCAGAAGGCGATATTCATCGGTACCAGCGGCAGACCGAATAAGAGCAGCTGTTTCAGGAACTTGAACGAAAACGAGCGGCTTAAGAGATCGCGAATTGTCCAGAGTCGGATCGGAATCATGACCAGCGAAGCAGTTGCCGCACCAAGTAGCGCTCCGGCTACGCCAAAGTTAAAAATAACTACAAATACCACTGCCAGGGAGATTGTCAAAACAGCAGTTACAAAACTGAAAATAGCATAGGCCTTGGCCTGAAAGCGGTTGCGTAGTGCCTGGGCTAAAATCAGGTTCATCATCATTAAGGGGCTTGAAATAAGCCCGATTACCCAGGCCGCCCGATACCCCTCTTCGCCCAGCATCCACTCTGCTAAAATTCGGCTGAAAGGTAACAATGCCGCTACAACCACAATACCCCAAATCGCCAGAAATAAGACCCACGTTGCGGTAAGAGTCTTCTTTTCTTCATCACTCTTGCAGAGAAAGAAATAACGGGTGTAAGCATTGTCACCACCCAAGAGCAGAATACCGGTTAAAAAAGTTACAAATACATTGATATAGCTCCAGGCTCCGTACTGGGCAGGATCGAAAAGACGGGTAAAAATCGGGGCTGAAATTAAAGAAAGCCCTTTTATCAGCAAATTGCCTGAGCTGTATACCGCCACGTCAGAAAATAACGTTTTAAAATTAAAAACACCAGCTGAAGCGGTCTGATTTTCATCCTTCAATTTCACCATCTAGCTCTTCTCTACTGTGATTATTTTGTCTTATTAAAAAAACACCAGGTATCTTGGCACACAGTGGGTCAACGCTTGTCTGCCGGAATGTAGTTCAGATAAGTAGTAAATAACTTCCTGCTAAAATCGTCCCCGGGGTTTATTATGATGCCTTTTCGTAAATCGGCTTTAAATCGGTATAATTTCTCCGCCAGCTCCTGTAGTGTGACTGTATAGGTAAGTTCTTCGTGAAGCCTGTAAAAGCCGTTCGCATCCGGCTCCTTGAAATCCTGCAGTTGTTTTATAAATGATTCAATGACGTCGTCGATGTAACAAAGACAGATGCTTCTCTCCGGATCGTGAACGGAAATGGAAAGATCACGGGCGATGTTGTAGCAAAAAGTTGCTACAACTGAGTGTTGATTAGGCCTGGCATAACGACCAAAGGTGTTGGTCAATCGGTAAATGATCGCCCGCGAATAATTCTGACCGGCATGCGCTTTGAGCACATCTTCTGCTGCCAACTTGCTGCTACCATAAGCCGTCCCGTCTCCAGCCTGAATAGATGAACTCAGCAAAACCGGGCATTGGTTGTGATTAGATCTTAAAGAATCAAGCAGAAGCTCTGTCAGCCCAACATTAACACGAAAAAACTCAGCTTCATCGGTTGGCCTGTGAATGGCTGCCAGGTGAAAAACAAATTCACAACGAGATGTAAAGAGGTGTAGCGATTCTGAGCTTGAAGAACTGTGAAACCGATCAATATCAATACAACTGATCCCGCTCAGCCACTCTATCAGGTTCCTGCCGATGAAACCTGTCGCTCCGGTAACCAGAACTCTCATAAATTTATCGACCTCGCCATCCGGCAAGTTCATCTTGGATCACTTTCAAGCCCAGCAGCTTTTCCTTTATTTCCGGTACAGATAATCTATTCGTATTATTAGAGTTATACTCCACTGCATTGGTAAATTTATCGGATCCTTCTTCAAAGTAGATGGCATAGTTAAGATCCAGGTTATCGGCCGGCACTCGGAAAAAATCACCCATATCGATCGCCTTTGCCGATTCTTCCCTGGTCATCAGTACTTCAAAGGCCTTTTCACCATGCCTGGTGCCAATTATATCTATTTTGTTGTCGGTATCAAATATTTCCTTAACTGCTTGTACCAAATCACCGATACAGCAAGCATCAGCTTTCTTGATCATTAAATCACCACTATCTGCTTTTTCAAAAGCATAGAGAATCAAATCAATTGCTTCATCGAGGCTCATGATAAACCGTGTCATCCACGGATCAGTAACTGTAATGCTTCTGCCGGCTTTAATTTGCTCTATAAAAAGAGGGATCACCGAACCGCGCGAGCAGATTACATTACCGTACCTGACTCCACAGATCAGGGTTTGATTGGCCGCTACCGTCCTGGATTTTGCTGTAAATACCTTTTCCATCATCGCCTTTGAGATGCCCATGGCGTTAACCGGATAAGCTGCCTTGTCGGTTGAGAGACAGACTACTCTTTTTACCCCTTCGGCAATCGCGGCTGTAAGAACATTTTCGGTTCCCAAAATATTTGTATTCACTGCCTCGATGGGGAAAAACTCGCAGGAGGGCACTTGTTTCAGGGCTGCAGCATGAAAAATACAGTCTACACCGTGCATGGCATTTCGTACACTTTGGGGATCGCGGACGGTGCCCAAATAGAATTTCAGCTTATTATTGCAGAATTTTTTGCGCATATCATCTTGCTTCTTCTCATCACGCGAAAAGATGCGTATTTCAGCGATATCCGTGTCAATAAACCGCTCGACAACTGCATTGCCGAAACTGCCGGTTCCACCGGTTACCAATAGTGTTTTCTCCTTGAACATAAGAAGCACCTCCCTCTTGCTAAAACAAGTTCCCGAACCTTAATAATTAGGGATTAAGTAGTTTGCTCAATTCATTGACCTGCACCTTTATCATTTCCAAGTATTCTTCATCATTAATTTCTTCAGGAATCAGCCGGGCTTTGTAATAATAATCCACCCGATCTTTGGCCCTCTGTTTTGCTGTTCCCGACAAATTGATGTTTTTTTTCGCCGTAGCATAATAAAGAGCCTTAGCTCCACTTTTCTGATAGGCTTCGGCAAACATAACCAGCCCCGGGCTGTCTATGATGACCAGATCAGGCTCAAAGTCCTTTTCCAGCAGGTAAAGCTTGGTGTGTAGCCGCAACCTTGACCGGTTAAAGCCGTCAAGAAAAGAAAGCGGTAGGAAATTTATGCCCGGGTTGTAGATGGTCAGGCTTTCTGTTAGTTGGTCGATGTGGGGCACCAGGTTTGAGCTGATCCCGCCGAAAGGGTTGATCCAGATTATATTATTGGCACCGGATAAGACTTCGACAATAACCTGCAGTTCTCCCGGTTCTTCCCAGCTGGTGCTGCTAACACAGAGTATTCTTTGATCTATGATCATCTGTTTTCACTCCCAAATAAGCGGATCGCTTCCCGGCGCAGCAGTTTCTTCAGGGCGAGACCAATAAAGTAGATTAAGGCTGGCACGAGGTGATAAAACACAGAAAAAGGTATTTTCATCAGATGACTTGATGCTGCCTTATAATCCCTCCGGACAATCCGCGCCAGCATGTAACCGAGCGAGTCGGTAGCAAGATTATTTTTTATCTTTTCCACTTCAAACCATTTGAGCTTTAATTTATCGTAACTTTTCAGGTTAAGGTATCTGATCAGGTAAGCTTCTACAAAGGTATCGCTACTTACGGTGCTTAAAGCCTGGCCGGAAGCACTGTGATAGCCGATTTCTGTCAGCGGCTTGTGGACATAGGCCAAGTAAAAGCGGTTCAGGATCCGGTAAAAGAGCTCTGCATCAGCATGCAGCAGATCGGTGCGAAAACCGCCCATGGCCCGATAAGCAGCAGGGGCGATCAGTAAGGCTGTAGGTGAAAATATGGTGGCTCGGGCTGCCGGTTCCACGAGCAGCCTTTTCAGGATAGCCGGCCCTTCGATCAGCTCTTCATTTTCCTCGATAATACCTTTAACCAACTGTGAGTTGTTGTAGTACCAGGAAGCCACTAACCCGACATTGCCGGATCTCTCACCAGCGCTGACCATCTCCGTCAAGCATTCCGGAAGCAAACGATCGTCATCACCAATAAATTTATACCAACTACTGTCAGGTGAAGCTGCAGCAAAAACAATCCTAAAATTATCGAGTCTGGGAACTGTTTCCCGGTTGCGGATTACCTTAACCCGGCTCTCTTCGCGGTATTCATCCAGAATGGTAGCAGTCCCGTCGGTAGATGCGTTATCAACAATTATAAACTCATAGTTTTCATAGTCCTGCTCCATGACGCTTTCTATAGCTGACCTGATATAGGCAGCTCCGTTGTAAACAGGAAGAAGGACGCTGACTAAAGAAGCCAAAAAGCTTTCACCCTTTCCGCTTACACCCACAAATTACTGGTTAACTCCCAAGAGCGCTTATCCGGCTTTGGTTCGCGAAAAATATATAAAACTCCCTGTAGCCTCTCCTGCAGATAGCTATGGGGACTTTTTCCCGAACGTGCAAGCTCCGGCCAGTATTTCAGGGTTCCGTAAAATGCAGCCGGAAAAGCAAGCCATCCGTAACGGCGAGCATCGTAGGCACCCTTAAAAATATTGTTGGAGATGGCGTAAAGGTTAGTGCCCTTGATGGTGCTGGTCGCCTCGTGTTCAACAACATAATCAGGGATGTACTTGACCTTTAAACCGGCTTTGATGCAGTCGTGAATAAAAACCGCTTCTTCCCCGAAGCTATTCAACTTGCTGCCTAAACCGAAACGTTCATCGAAACGAAGTTTATTTTCCATTAGCGCTTTAAGCCTCACCGTAATTTCTATCGTTGATACGTAGTGATGGCTCTCCCTGTTGAACAGATACGGGAAAGCCGCGTAATCCTTGTATTCCGGTTCGCCTGCGGGGGTGGCAATTTTAAAGCAGGCTACATCCAGATCCTGATCGGCTTTGTAAGCGTTTACTACATTATCGATATATTCATTCCGGTAAAGGACATCATCGTCAGCCAGGATCCCAATGTCGCCATCCGCCAGCGCAAAAGAGTTGTTGCGGTTACGCGACAACCCCCTTCCTTCAATCTGGCCGATTAAAACGTCCTTGCGTTGCAAGGCAGTCGGGATATCGCGAAAATGCTCCTCGGTAACCTGGTGCGATATTACATACTTAAGATCAGAACGCGGAGAGAGCAGGACCTTTTCAACACTTTTAATTCCGGCATCAATCGTCGAGATGAGGATATTAACGAGCATCCCTAAAAAACCTTTCATACCAGGCAACTGTTTTCTGCAGAGCTTCATCTATATCGAAAAGCGACTTCCAGCCCAGCATCCTGCGGGCCTTGGCGGCGTTTAAGTACTGGTGTCTGATCTCGCTGGTAGCCTCACCGCAGATCACCGGCTCAAGGTCCGAGCCCATAATTGTGGAGATTTTCTTGACAATATCAAGGACTCTCAGTTGAATTTCGTTGGAAAAATTAAAGGCTTCGCCGGACAGGCCTGGATTGTCACCCAGTTTTTCGGCTAACAGCATGTAGGCGGCGGCCCCGTCTTCAATATAAAAATAGTCACGGATATATTCACCGTCGGAACGGATCAGCGGCTGCTGGCCGCGCAAAATTGAGCGGATTGTTCCCGGTATAATTCGGTTCCAGTGCAAATCACCGCCGCCAAAGAAATTACCGCAGCGGGTAATGGTAACGGGTAGGTTATAAGTAACATAATAGCTGCGAGCCAGCATGTCACTGCAAGCCTTGCTCACATCATATGGGAATGAACCCTCAAGAGGCAGTTCTTCACTGTAAGGTAACTTCTCCTGCTGACCGTAAGCCTTATCGGATGAGGCAGCAATAATCTGCCTGACCATTGGGCTGCGACGGCAAGCTTCCAAGAGCGTCCAGGTCCCTTTGATATTGCTGTCGAAGGTAGAAATGGGGTTGCGATTGGCAATCGGCACGATCGTCTGGGCCGCCAGGTGAAAAACGGTTTCAATCTCGTATTCGCCCAACACGCGCTCCAGCAAAACCTGATTAGTTACATCCCCCTCGACCAGGTTAACTTTTTCTGCTGTAC
>JBFYYZ010000122.1:0-4415 GCA_041309745.1 Bacillota bacterium
AACAGCAGTTGCCTCACGGGCACCCAGGCGCATGACCATTGCCGTATCAAAGATCAAGACAAAGGTATGAAGGCCCATCTCAATCACAACCGGCCATGCCAGGATCAAAATGCTTTTAACCGGCCGGAAAGGCGCAAGCTCACCGGCATTGTTTTCAGCCTGCCCGGCAAAGTTTTTTCGAAACACCTTAATTTTTTTCAGATTCATCATTCAACCGCCATAAAAGGATAAAAACATAAACCGAGAAGGAACGCCAAGTTCCTTCCCGGATGAAAAACTGTACTGGAAGTAAAGCTGTTCGACTACTCTAATAGATTACACGAACAGGGGGTTTTTTGTCAAAGCCAGGTTTGCCGGAGAAATAATTAATCTAATTAACTACCTCATCAAGCGCAGTATTATTAAGATTAATCCGCTTCAACCGCTCAAAGTGCTTATAATAAATCCAATCATCGATCAAATTTAAAAAGCTTACTCCGCCGGTAATGCCGACCTTCTGCCTGCCGCTTTTATCAGTTCGGATTTTATAAATGCTGCCGCCATCATCCTGATTAACGTAATAAACCCAGTCACCTGCCAGGTTATAATCCAGAACGCTGTCATCACTGACCCTGGAGAAAACCGTTTCATCAACATTTGTTTTAAAAATTTGCCTGTTTTCCCTGACAATAAAGTAGAGCCAATCACCGTTAACGATTAAATCTTCCACGCCAAAGATCAAAGTTAGCCTGGTCTGCTGGGTGCCGTCGGTGCGCACTTTGTAGATCCGGTAGCCGTCGTCTATGTTGGCAAAATAGATCCAGTCGCCAATGACATTAAGATAGGCGGAAAAATTATCATTGACCTTGGTCCGGCCAGACCCGTCGGTCCTTATTTTATAAATCTTTTTGCCGTCATTAAAGTTCATATAATAAATCCAGTCCCCTGAAACATTGAGATACTCGGAACGGTCATTATTCAGACGCTGCCGGCCGGTACCGTCTGTGGAAATTTTATAAATTTTTTTACCGTCCGAGTCGTTCATGTAATAAATCCAGCTGCCAATCACATTGATAAACCGCGAGCGATCACTGTTCAGGGCGACTCTGCCGGTTCCGTCGTTTTTAACCTTGTAGATTTTCCCGCTATCATTTAAGTTGGCATAATATACCCACCCGTCTCTTAAAGCGGCCAGACCTAAGTTAATAGTATTTCCGGGGCTGTTACCGAGAGGTTCGGCCAAAAACACTTCGACGCTGCTTTTTGGCGTCGTTTCTGCCAGACCCACCAGGGCCGGAACGGGAATGTCGACTGGTTCAGCTAAGCCGATTATGGTATTCACCGGTACCGATGGGCTTTCCGATGCAGTGTCGGGAGATTGTGCTGCTGCAGAATCACCGGTTTGAGCGGGTAAAGTGTTCGTAGCATCATCGCTCTCCGTCTGATCCTGTGTGCTTTCAGAAGCGTCCGTACTGTCAGCCTGAGAAAGCAAACTGACTGTCTCATCATCAGGCTTGCTGATGTCGATTAAAGTGCCGGGTGGTCCGTCAATCAAATTGAAAATATACAGAGCCAGCAGGGCTAAGATTAGGAGAGCCGGGATTAATATCCATTTGCCTTTTTTCACTTTTTTTCTGCCCGGTTCCACTTGAACCTGGTCTACTGCGGTTTGCGTGGTGAGAAAGGATTGACAATAGCGGCACTTAACCGCAACCGCCTTAATTTCCTCACCACAGTAAGGACAGACCTTATTACCGTCTTCACTCATCTTTTTAACCCTCCCACCTTGATAAAAAAATCTACCCAATGCATTTTAAAAATACACCTGCAGATTCCGGAAGGACTATTCCTACTGTCAGTTGAAGCGGCTTAGATGTCTTTTACAATTGTTATCAAGTAGATAGATTGCTCCTCAGCTTGATTATACTCCCCTATTTAAATGAAGCAAATATTATTTTAGCGATTTTGGACTTGCAAATAAATAATTAGGAATTCGATTTTAATTGGAAACTTAATTCCCGTATTTATAAGCTAAGTATTCAATGATCACTCCGTAAATAATACCGGCAATAAAATTCACCGGGTCACCGAAACCGATCGCGCTGTAAAAAGCAAAAGAAACCAGCAAACCAATCCCTGCCCCACGGTATAACAACTTGGGCATGCCGATCTTCACATCCAACAAACCGATTACTATACCCATCAGCAAACGGTTATACCAGAAAGCAAACAGGAACACGGCATCATGCCCAAACCCTGAGCGAAGCGAAGCGCCGACGATACAAACCACACCAAGTATTGCTCCGGTAATAATCGATACCTTCATTCTCTTAGTTAACATATAAAACACCCCTAAATAATGTATTTGAAATCAATTTGTGTAAACGGAATTAACTTTATCCCAGCTTATGATCATAATCTAGTATTTGTAAATTGGCAATGAGATTTACAATTCGCACCAACAGAGATAATCATGCAATTGAAGATTCTGATCGATAATGAACAGGGTTTCCGGCGATGGCATGAAGATTCGCAAACTTTGCACCAACTATTTATGACCGGAGTTATGTAATTTCTTCACAAGGATCAGCTTCATTTCGCACGATGCCCCGTAGTAGCCTACCGAGGATATCTGAACCGGTTATTACTTTTTTTTCTTCACCCCAAAGCAGGATAATATCTTCATCGATCACATCATCTTCACCATGCTCAGGGTTAACCTTGAGTCTTGGAACAACCCTGCCCAGGGTGGTTTGCCCATCTCTCACAATAAGCGGACGATGGCAGTGCAAACGAGGATTGAAATTTTCTATGTCAAAGAAAGCGTTACGAACAAAACTATCTGAATTCAAAACCAACCTTGGATAACCATTGGGATCCTGGATGATAATCCATTTCTTCTTGGAATACTCGATTTTATTTAGGAATACATCCTTCGAAGTGGCCTCTATCACGGGGAAAACAGGCATGCTGCCATCAAATTCCAAACTTATGATGCTTTCCGGTATAATAACTTCGCCTTCATCAGAAAGTGGGATATCATCCAGGGCGAGAAAATTCAGGGCCCCTTTACCCTCCATTCTTTCAATTTCGGTTTCCAATGAGTCCATATGCATTGTTATAAGTTTACGCAGATCATTTTCTTCAAAATAGATAACCGCTTCTTTTCCGAGCCATTTATCCAAAAACAGAGCGGTTGGTTTTGCAACGGGATAAAGTAGCAACTGATAAAAACGAATAAAGGGAGCGAATAAGGATGCCATTTTTAAGGCATTCCTTGAGAAATAAGCCTGGGGGATAATCTCTCCGACAATGGTAATAACCACGGTAGAGAAAAGGAAAGCTGCAACACCTACCAATAAAGAGCCTGAAAGCAGGGCAAGGAGAACATTTGCAGCCACATTACCCCATAGAATTGTTACCAGTAAGAAGTTGGAGTCTTCTCTAAGCGCAAGAACCCGATGAGCATGCTTGTCATTCTTACCAACTTCCAGTTCCAGGCGCAGTTTGCTGATGCTGAAGAAGGCCAGGTTTGAGCCTGAAAACATTGCTGATTGAGACAGGCACAGACCAATTCCAATCCAGGTTAAAAGAGCCATAATCAACCCTCCGCATAGTTGTCAACGGTCGAAGAAAATGCTTTTGCCGGTGGCCGATAAAGGCACACCGATCGCAATTTCACCTTCGATCATTTTAGCTTTAAGAGCTAAAACTCCGATCCGGTACATAATCCGATTATCAACATTAAACAGTGAGGCAGTTTTTACTGCTGAGCCGAGAGCAATGCCGAAGTCAACAATACGCCAGACACATAGTGGCCCGCTAAATTCAGGCCCTGCAGTTAAATTTTTACTCATCTCGCTACAGGTTGCAAAACCGCAAGCCCCGCAATTAAGTCCGAGGTGGATTGGATTCTTCAAACCAAGGAGCAGAACTGCCTGTGAATCCTTAACATTAGCACCATCACGATCATAGTTTGGTCGTCCGCTTTCTTTTCCATAACGGATCATTTCATCAGCCAGCTTGGCAACCTGATCACCTTCGATAATTTTTATCTCCAGATAATCTTTACCAATAGCTTTTGGAGCAGTCCGGGCTGCCAGAGCCATCATTTTTGCAACTGTATTTATAGCCTCCTGCATAAAAAACACCTCCTGAAGTTTTTATAGCCATGAAATGCTTTGAATCGATATAATTTAGTTAATGGTATCAAATCTCTGGTAGTGAAACAAGTTCAGATAAATGAGGGACTATTTTTTATATAAAAAGCCCCTTACCAATAAGGTAAGAGGCCAAAAACCGTTTACATTGGCTGGAGTAGATGGGAATCGAACCCACCGCAGAGGGCTGCCCTGCCACAGGATTTGAAGTCCAGGAACGCCACCAGGCCGCTAACTACTCCCGTTTAAATAGATTACACGATATCAGACATACTT
>JBFYYZ010000123.1:0-8963 GCA_041309745.1 Bacillota bacterium
ATAAGAAACTGTCACCCTGACTGAAGATGTATATACTGCTGGCAGCAGTATTTGGTTTGTATCAGCTGATCAGTTACTTAGTTGGTCTGGTCAGGTAAGTTTCGATCATTGGCGGAGGTGACAGCAATGCACCCGAAACGGATTGTGATCATTGCTAACGGCGACCTGGAGAACCCCGGGTTTTACCGGGAGCTGCTCCGCGAGGATGATTACATCATCTGCGCCGACGGTGGCTCGCATCACGCTAAGACTTTGGGTCTGACTCCCGATCTGATTATCGGCGACCTTGATTCGGTTGATCCGGCCCTGTTGCCGAAGGAGAGCGGGCAAAAACCGCAAATAATCCGTTATCCGGCAGCCAAGGATTATTCCGACTTAGAACTAGCGGTTGAATACGCTGTTAAGCTTCAGCCGGAAGAAATCTTAATCATCGGGGCGCTTGGCGGCAGTAGGGTGGATCACAGCCTCTTTAACCTGATGCTGCTTAAAATTCCGCTGGCCGCGCAAATCCCGGCCAGGATCGTGGATCAGAATCAGGAGCTGCTGATGATCATGGATCGGCTGGAGATAGAAGGGCAGAGTGGGGATTACCTTTCCCTTTTCCCCCTGACAGCAGCTGTAGAAGGGGTAACCACTACCGGCTTAAAATACCCGCTTGATAATGAAACCTTACAGTTTGCCTCCTCGCTGGGCTTAAGCAACGAAATTCTCGGCGCTCGCGCCTCTGTTTCTATTGCCCGGGGAATACTGCTGGTGATAAAAACCAAAAAAGACAGCTAAAATCAGCAATCCTATTTAAGGCTGGTTTCATCCCTGCTGTTTCCTAAAGACTCGATCAGGATTTTCTTGTAGATGCTGAATTCAGGTGTGATGACAAAGCTGCGCTGGCGGGGCCGCTTAAGGTCGATCTGCTGCTCCAGCCTGATCCGGCCTGGCCTTTCGGTGATCACGTAGATGCGATCGGATAGATAAATAGCTTCATCAATGCTGTGGGTGACAAAGAGTACCGAGCGGCGGTAATGTGACCAGATTTTTAGCAGCCAGTCCTGCAGGTTTTCCCGGGTCAGGGCATCTAAAGCTGCAAAGGGTTCGTCAAGCAGCATCAGGTTGCTGTCGACCATGATCGTTCTCAGCAGGGCCGCCCTCTGGCGCATCCCTCCGGAAAGCTGGTGGGGGTAGTAGCCGGCAAAACCCTCGAGGCCAAAAACGGGCAGCAGCTCATTTACCCGGGCCCGGGCGCCTTGCTGATTAAGGCCGGCGGCCAGCAGCGGCAGGGCGGCGTTATCCTGCAAGTTTTTCCAGGGGAAGAGCAGGTCCTGCTGGGGCATGTAACTGACCAGCTGCGGGTGGTTGCCGATCTCCTGTTCGTCGATCAAGACCTGCCCCCGGTCGGGTTGCAGCAGCCCTGCGGCCAGCTTCAGAATGGTGCTTTTACCCGATCCGCTGGGACCGAGCACGCTGACAAACTCGCCGGCGCTGACCTGCAGGGAAATCCCGTTAAGCACTGGCAGCAGCCGGCCCCCGGAGTAATAAGTCGAGTAGATATCTTCTAAAACTAATCTTTTCATTGGTGGCGCACCGCTTTCGCCGGCAGGTAGCTAGTCTAAAAAAGCATTGGTAAAAGCTTTTTCCAGCTCTGGCATTTCTTCAATTAAACCTTGCTCAAACAGCCACTTTCCATAATTCTCCCAGGTCTCCAGCTTTTGCAGCCCCCAGGTTTCAGCTTCGGCCTGGTACCGGTCAGCGAGCCAGAGCTGACTGGCTATTACCAGATCCGGGTTAAGCTCCGGTACCGCTTCGAGCAAGATGCGGGCGGCTTCTTCCGGGTTGGTTATGGCAAAGTGGTAACCCTTGGCCGTGGCACGCATGAAACGCCTGACCAGGTCCGGGTTAGTGTCGACCATTGTCTCGCTGCTGATGATCACCGGGGTATAGTAGTCGAGGGCCGGATCTTCTGAGCGTAGTTCGATGAAGTTAACGTCCATCCCCTTAAGCTCTGCCTCGATCCCGGTCCAGCCGTAAAAGATCCAGGCAAAATCTGCTTCCCTTTCAATGCTGATCAACTGGTCCGCCTCACCGGTAGTAACCATCTCCACGCGGCTGAAATCGGCTCCGTAGTTCTCCATTAAAGCTCTGATCGTCGCTTCCTCAACAGGCGAACCCCAGCCGCCGTAGCTTTTTCCTTCAAAATTAATTGGGGTTTCAATGTCACGTTCTTTAAGCGAGATAAAGCCGGAGCTGTTGTGCTGGATAACGGCTGCTATCGAAACAACAGGAATTTCGGCCAGGCGGGCGAAGGTAACCTCTTCCTGGAAACTGAAACCAAAGGCGGCCCGGTTTGCGCCGACCATCTGAATAACACTGCCGGGAGCCTGGACCAGTTCAACTTCAAGCCCTTCTTCCTGGTAATAACCGCGCTCCATGGCTGAATAGATTCCACTGAAATTGGTGTTAGGTGTCCAGTCAAGCAGTAAGGTTACACTTTCCAGTTGCTCCGTTTCCGGCTCTGCACAGCCTCCTGCCAGAAAGCCACCTAGCAGCATCAGGACTATGACAATTACTGATGCTGTTTTATTCTTTTGCCGTAAAACCATATTATTCACCTCTCTGGATGTTCAATTTCTACCCTCTGCCAGGGCATGGCGAGCCTGCCGGCCAGCTCGACCAGTTTGAAAAGGGCCAGGCTTAAGAAAACGACGACGATTATGGCAGCAAAGAGATCGGCGGTTCTGAAAGAGTGCATCGCCCGCAGCATGAAGATACCCAGACCAGCCTTGGCGGCAAGCCATTCGCCGATAATCGCTCCCAAAACACTATAGGTAGCGGCGATTTTTAAGCCTGAAAAGAAGTACGGCAGTGTATAAGGCAGATGCACCGAGCGGGCGATCAACAGGCGGTTGGCCCGCATCGTCTGCATCAGTTCAATAGCCTCGGGATCAACCTGGCTGAAACCTTCAACCAGGTTAATGGTCAGCGGAAAGAAACAGACCAGGGTAACGATCAGCATCTTGGGTAAAAGGCCGACGCCGAACCAGATTAAAATCAGCGGGGCAACGGCAAAAATCGGCACCGCCTGGGAAACTACCAGCAGCGGGTAGAGTGCTTTCTTTAAGAATGTAAAGCGATCCATCAACAGGGCCAGCAGGGGGGAGATGATAATGGCCAGGCCTAAGCCAGGCAGGACTGCAGCAAAAGTATAGCCGCTGTGGTAGAGTAGCAGCCCAAAGTTATTAACGAGAGCGCGGACGATAGCCGAAGGGGCAGGTAGGATATAGGCCGGGATTCCGGTGTAGATGCTGATCAGCTCCCAACTGCCGATTACCAGAACCACCAGGATTAGCGCTGGTGCGATGTTTCTTAGCTTTTTAATTCCGGCCATCTAGTTCAACTCCGCTCAGCCAGCCGTTTTTCTGATAAAAACTAAAAAGATGCCGCCAACGTTGGCGGCATCTTGCCGGTTTCAAGCCCGGTTTGTTGTTCCCTACGCTGGCATTACCCAGTGCCCTGCCTGATTGGCGGACAGCAACAGGTTATAAGGGTTAAAGGCTTCCATGCGCCTTACTCTCAGCCCCGCTCGGAGCTCCCCAACGATCTATGTTTTTTCCATTATAGCATAGTTTGTCGATTTTACGGTAACATTTTTTGTCATGATTGCAGGGTTCACGCCCCTTGGAGGCGAATGATAAGTAAATTTGTAAACGCTGATATTTATTTTTATTTCGGCCTTTGCAATTATTCAATCTAAAATAATTCAGGAGGAAATAATGATGGCTTTTAATCTGAAGGGCAGAAACCTGCTGACACTGCTTGATTTTACTACGGAAGAAATTAAATACCTGCTTCAGCTGTCTCAGGAATTTAAAACCATGAAGCGTTTAGGGCTGGCCCATGATACCCTGAACGGCAAGAATATCGCCCTTATATTCGAAAAAGATTCAACCCGGACCCGCTGCGCTTTTGAAGTAGCAGCTTTTGATTTAGGGATGCATGTAACCTACCTGGGACCGACTGGGTCACAGATGGGCAAAAAAGAGTCAATTAAGGATACGGCGCGGGTTCTCGGGCGGATGTATGATGGCATTGAATACCGCGGGTTTGCTCAGAGCATTGTCGAGGAGCTTGGCGCCTATGCCGGTGTTCCGGTATGGAATGGTCTTACCACGGAATATCACCCGACCCAGATCCTGGCCGACTTTTTAACAATCCAGGAAAAACGTGGTTCGCTGCAAGGTCAAACCCTGGCCTTCATGGGAGATGCCTCCAATAACATGGGTAATTCCCTGATGATCGGGTCAGCTAAAATGGGCCTGCATTTTAGGGCAGTGGCCCCGCAGGAAGTGTGGCCGGAAGCGGCGCTGGTCGAAAAATGTAAAAATATAGCTCGCAATACTGGCGCTACAATTACCCTGACCGATGATATTCAGACGGGAACAAAAGATGCTGATGTAATCTATACTGACGTTTGGGTATCAATGGGTGAACCGAAAGAGATGTGGGAAAAAAGGATCGCCTTGTTACAGGCTTACCGGGTGACGATGGATATGATGGAAAATGCCAGGGATGACGCTATCTTTATGCATTGCCTGCCGGCTTTTCATAACTTAGAAACCGAAGTTGGCAAAGATGTTGGCAAAGCTTTTGGTTTGGATAGCATGGAGGTAAGCGAGGAGGTTTTTGAATCGGATTATTCCGTGGTTTTCGATCAGGCGGAAAACAGGATGCATACTATCAAAGCGGTTATGTATGCCACTCTTTTATAAAAAATGGCCGGGTTCGTGAGGCTACCTGAAGCTTCAAGTGTGATAGTTATTTACTTTTTCATTAAACAGTTCAAGCGGAGGTAACGGGGTGACAAATAAGGTAGCGATTGTCCGTTATGAAAAGCCACTGGAATCAGTGCAGAAGGTCATTCGCGATTGCGGCGGACTCGATCACCTGCCTGGATCAGCCAGGGTTTTTATCAAACCAAACATTGTTTTCTGGACCAAAGTCTGTAACTTCCCCAAGTGGGGAGTGATCACCACCTCGAGGGTAATAGAAGATGTGGTCATTACCTTAAAAGAGCACGGGGTCGAAGATATTACAATTGGCGAAGGGATAGTGGCCGATCCGAAAGATACCGCAACGCCGGCCCACGCTTTTAAAAGCCTTGGTTACGAAACCCTCGAAGCACGCTACGGTGTTAAATTTATCAACATCATGGAGCAGCCCTTCAAGAAAGTGGACTTAGGTGAGGGAATCAGCCTGAAGATTAATACTGACATCCTCGAAAGCGACTTTCTGGTCGACATCCCGGTCTTAAAATCACACAACCAGACGATGGTCAGCTTAGGGATGAAAAATTTAAAGGGCACTATTGACATCGCATCGCGCAAGAAATGCCATAATGCAGATCGAGAAAAAGATCTGCATTTTTATGTATCAAAAATCGCCGACCCGATGCCTCCTGGCCTGACGTTAATTGATGGCATTTACAGCCTGGAACGGGGCCCCGCTTTTGACGGGCGGATGCGGCGCACTAACCTGCTGATTGCCTCCCCGGATCTGCTCTCCGCCGACCTGGTAGGAGCCAGGGTGCTCGGACACGATCCGGCCCAAGTAAAACATCTGGCTTTAGCTGCGGCCAGAGCCGGGCGACCGCTTGACCTTTCCGACCTTGAAGTGGTCGGCGAAAAAATAGAGGATGTCGCCTCCTACCACGAATATGATTTTGAATACGACTGCGGCGACAACGGCGAGATGCCCGCTGCCCTGGCCAAACAGGGTCTGTCAGGGGTTTATTACCGCAAATTTGATGATACGATGTGTACGTACTGTTCCGCTTTAAACGGTTTGATTTTGACGGCCATCCGTCAGGCCTGGCAGGGTGAGGCCTGGGATCAGGTCGAAGTTTTAACCGGCAAGGTGATGGAACCGTCACCGGGGATGCAGGCTACCCTTTTAATCGGTCAATGTATGTATCGTAAGAATAAAGATCACCCCGCCATTCAGCAGATGTTTGCTGCCAAAGGATGCCCTCCGGACCCTAAAGAGATTGTAAAGGCTTTAAACAAGGCCGGTATTGCGGCTGACGCGGCTCTTTTTGAGCAGGTTGACAGCCTGCCAGGATTCTTTATGAGCCGTTACGAAGGGAAACCCGAATTTGATGAAGCCTTTTTCCGGGTAGAATAGAAAAAAGGAGGATTGCTATTTGATAAAAACACTGAACCTGGCGCATCGCGGCGCCAATACCCTGGCCCCGGAAAACACGATGGCTGCTTTTCGCAAGGCGGTTGAGGTGGGTGCCACCGGGCTTGAGTTTGACGTTCAGCTGAGCAAAGACGGCTCTGTCGTGGTGATTCACGACGAAAAACTGGAGCGCACCACGAGCGGCAGCGGTCTGGTTAAAGATTACACCTTAGAAGAACTGCAGCGCCTTGATGCCGGTAAATGGTTTGGCGAAGAGTATGCCGGAGAAAAAATTCCAACCCTTGATCAGGTGCTTGACGAATTTACCTCCACAGAGCTGGTTTACAACATCGAGCTTAAAAGCGGCATTGTGCTCTATCCCGGACTGGAAGAAAAGGTTATTGAGGCGGTTAAGCGCAGGAACTTAGCTGATCAGGTGGTAATCTCCTCTTTCAACCACTATAGCCTGGTTACCTGCCGCGAGTTGAACAAAGAGATGCGCACCGGGATGCTTTATGTTGCAGGACTTTACGAGCCCTGGGAATATGCCCTTAAGCTTGGCTGTTACTCGGTACACCCCCTCTTTTACCACCTACAGCACCCGGAGCTGGTCAGCGGTTTCAGGGAGCACAACCTGGCTATCTATGCCTGGACAGTTAACGAGCCTGCTTATATGGAGCTGATGGTTGCCGGCGGAATTGATGCGATCATCACCGATCGGCCTCAGGATTTAAAAATAATTATTGACGGAGGACAGTAAATGAAATCATTTAATTACTTAAAGATTGTCATTCTCGGCCTTGGTTTCCTGATCATTTCCCTCACCTGGTCTATTTACAATGCTTATGTGCCACCAATTCTGGAAAGGTTGCTCACTCATCTGCCCTACACTGATACAGCGGTCGGTTTTATTATGACTTTTGATAATATTGCCGCCATCCTGCTGATACCTTTTTTTGGAGCGCTGAGCGATCGCATGTGGACCCGCTTTGGCCGCCGCATGCCTTTCCTGTTGATCAGCGTGCCGGTTGCCGCCCTCTTTTTTGCCATCATCCCCTACGTGGGATTTTCCCTGGCGGTCCTGATTCCGGTAATCATCATCATGAATATTGCCATGGCTGCTTTTCGGGCTCCGGCCATCGCGCTGATGCCTGATCTGACACCCTCTGTTTACCGGAGCAAGGCCAACGGCATTGTTAATCTAATGGGTGGTCTTGGCGCCCTGCTCTTTTTCTTTGTTTTTACCAGGATGCTTAGTGTCAGCGCTGCATTTGTGGTCGCTGCTGTCATTATGATTGTCGTATTAGCCATATTACTGGCGGCGATCCGTGAACCACGCGATCAGTTTGAGGAGGCGGAAAAACGCCCCGGAGGTATTTATAGATCTCTAATGGCTATTATGAAAGAAAAGGAGAGCACAACCCGCTTTCTCTTCTATGCCATATTTTTCTGGTTCATCGGCTGGAACGGTGTAGAAACATTTTTTACCCTCTATGGGATGGATAAGTGGAATATCGATGAAGCTCAGGCTGCCTTTTATCTTGGTTTCTTCTCGCTCTCTTTTCTGTTGATGGCTATTCCAAGCGGCTTCATTGCCACAGCCTTTGGCCGCAAAAAAACCATCCTGGCCGGTCTGGTAGGTATGTGTCTGATGCTCGGCTCATTTTACTTTGCCACCCCGATTGTGCTGGCTATCTCGCTTTTGGTTTTAGGCGGCGTTTTCTGGGCCCTGATCAATATTAACTCATACCCGATGGTCAGCGATATGTCCCCTATTGCCAAACTGGGCACCTACACCGGCCTCTATTATTTCTTCTCCATGCTGGCAGCGATTATTGCCCCACCGGTCTTCGGCTGGGTGATGGATCTTTTCGGGACCCGGATGGTCCTCTTCCCGATGGCGGCAATTGCCTATTTGGCAGCATTGTTCATGATGTCCAGGGTCCAGGGAGGCGAAGCAAAAACTGAAGAAGAACAGGCTGCATGATAGGTTAAGTTTTTTATTGCTGAGGAATAACCGACCTAAGGTACGGAGGAGGAAGTTAGATTGATTGATTTGCGAAGCGACACGGTAACTCTGCCGACTGTGGAAATGAGGAAGGCAATCTTTGAAGCGGAACTGGGCGATGATGTTTACGGCCACGACCCGACTGTTAACCGCCTTCAGAAGCTGGCGGCCGCCATGATTGGCAAGGAAGAAGCGATGCTGGTGCCCAGCGGTACCATGGGTAACCAGATTGCCATCTTAACACATACCCGCCCCGGTACGGAAGTAATTCTCGAGGCCGATTCGCATATTTACTACTACGAAGCGGCGGCTGCTTCGGTTTTTGCCGGCATCCAGCCCCGGCCCCTGCCCGGAAAACGCGGCTCCCTGCCAGCGGATCTTGTGGAATGGGCCATCCGCGAGGATGATATACACCTGCCGCCCACATCCCTGATCTGCCTGGAGAACACACACAACCGGGCCGGGGGAACGGTGGTGCCCCTTAAGGATATGCAAGCCGTTTATCAGGTTGCCCTGAAACACAACCTGCCGGTGCATCTTGACGGCGCCCGAATCTTTAATGCCTCGGTTGCATCCGGGGTGCCGGTTAAAGATTATACTGCTTGCACAACCTCGGTTCAGTTTTGCCTTTCCAAGGGGTTGGGAGCGCCGGTGGGCTCGATCATCGCCGGTCCTCATGATTTTATTGATGAAGCGAGGCGCTGGCGCAAGCGGTTGGGTGGCGGCATGCGCCAGGCCGGCATTATTGCCGCAGCCGGTATTGTGGCCCTGGAAACGATGGTCGAGC
>JBFYYZ010000124.1:0-5413 GCA_041309745.1 Bacillota bacterium
CTGCCGCCTGTTCGTGTCGCACCAGGAGATGCTTCAGCGGTGAATCATAAAGCTGGTTGTAGAGGGGGAGAACAGCCCCTCCTGGGAAACCGAAGATCTGGTCGACTCCCTCAATTTCCAGTGCCTTGAGGATCATCGCTGAGCCTTTTAACATTTTTTGCTTCATTTTGATCACTTTAATCACCCTTCATTTCAACAACATCTTCGTCAAGTACGGCGCCTGAAGCTGCCGACGAAACTAATGCAGCGTAGCGCTTCAGATAGCCATGCGCGATTTTTGGTTCAGGTTTTTTAAGCAACCCCCGGCGCTGCTCGAGTTCCTCTTTTTCTACCAGCAGATCAAGCTTTCGGTTTGGCAGATCAATAGCAATCCGGTCTCCATCTTTCACCAGGGCAATCGGCCCTCCGGCAGCAGCCTCAGGAGAAATATGACCGATCGAAGCACCACGGGTAGCCCCCGAAAAACGGCCGTCAGTTATCAACGCCACATCTTCATCTAAACCCATCCCGGCTAACACCGCTGTAGGAGCAAGCATTTCTCGCATTCCCGGTCCCCCGCGCGGGCCTTCATAGCGGATCACGACAACACTGCCGGGTTTAATTGAGCCACTGCCTATAGCTTCAACAGCAGCATCCTCGCTGTCGAAAACCCTGGCAGACCCTTCAAAACACTGCATCTTCTCGGAAACAGCTCCCTGTTTGACCACCCCGCCGTCAGGAGCCAAACTACCGAAAAGAACCGCCAGGCCCCCTTTGCTGCGGAACGGTTCTAAGATTGGACGGATCACCTGGCGATCATAAACTTCCTTATCGGCAAGATTCTCCGCTACTTTTCTGCCGGTAACGGTGATCAATTCACCATCAAGCAGCTTTGCGTCCAAGAGCTCTTTCATCACTGCGCCAACCCCTCCAGCCCGATGCAGATCTTCGATCCGGTCTGCTCCGGCCGGGCTCAGGAGACAGAGTTGGGGTGTATTACTGCTGATCTCGTTAACCCGGTTTAAGTCAAGACGGTAACCTCTCTCATGGGCAATAGCTGTTAAGTGCAGCAGGGTATTGGTCGAACAGCCAAGAGCCATATCCACTGCCAGGGCGTTTTCAAAAGCCTCACTGGTCATGATTTGCCCGGCAGTGATCTTGCTGCGAATCAGATCTACAATTTTCATACCGGCTTCTTTGGCTAAGATCAGCCGCTCGGCGCTGACGGCTGGAATAGTTCCATTGCCGGGCAGGGCCAGACCGAGCGCCTCGGCCATACAATTCATCGAGTTTGCCGTGAACATACCGGCACAGGAACCGCAGCCGGGGCAGGCTTTGGATTCAATATCCAGCAGATCAGCTTCAGTGATCCGGCCGGCTTTCATAGCGCCGACAGCTTCAAATACCGTGCTTAAATCGATCTTCTGATCCTGTCGCCAGCCGGCCAACATCGGCCCCCCGCTAACCAGGATTGCCGGCAGATCAAGCCTTGCAGCGGCCATCATCATCCCCGGTGTAATTTTATCGCAGTTGGTGATCAGGACCAGGGCATCAAAACAATGGGCCTCGGCCATCAACTCAACACTGTCGGCTACCACTTCACGGCTGGCCAGCGAATAGTGCATTCCAGCATGGTTCATTGCGATCCCGTCACAGATGCCGATCGTCGAAAACTCGATCGGTGTCCCGCCATTCATCCGCACTCCCGCTTTAACCGCTTCAGCGATCTGCCGCAGCTGTGTGTGACCGGGAACGATTTCATTTGCCGAGTTAACAATCCCGACTAGCGGAAGCTCCAGCTCTGCGGGATGAAAGCCGGCCGCTTTAAATAGCGAACGGTGCGGTGCGCGGTCGGCACCTTTTAAAACCTGTTGACTACGCATAACAAGACTCCTTATCCAAACCCTGAAGCTTCGGGTTCTTTTTTAACAACTGTTAATCAAGCGGTATCCCTTCGATCTGGGTCAGTTCCCTAAAGAGCTTAATTAGCCGTTTGGTGATCGGCCCTGGTTTACCACTGCCGATCACCCGCTGATCGGCCTCGATCACCGGAATCACTTCAGCAGCAGTTCCGGTCAGGAAACATTCTTCAGAGACATAAAGATCGTGCCGGGTGAAAGGTACCTCTCTTAAAGGGATCCCTTCCCTGGCGGCCAGTTCAATGATCGCCTCGCGGGTAATCCCTTCCAGAATTCCTAAATAAGCGGGCGGGGTAAGCAGCTCTCCGCGACGATAAATAAAAATATTATCACCGGTGCCTTCACAGATGTAGCCCTGGTTAGTCAGCATCAGTGCTTCGAGCACCCCGGCCCTGTTGGCCTCGATCTTGGCATGTATATTATTCAGGTAGTTAAGTGACTTAATTTTCGGTTCAAGAGCTTCGGCGATATTCCGGCGAGTTGCCACCGTTATCACATCCAGTCCTTTTTCATAAAGCTCCTCCGGGTAGAGGGTAATCTTGTCGGCAATGATAAACACTTGCGCCTGCTTGCACTTACGCGGGTCCATTCCCAAATCTCCGACGCCCCTGGTCACCACCAGGCGAATATAAGCTTCGCGCAGTTTGTTGACATTAACAGTGTCAACAACCGCCTTAATCATCTCTTCCTGGCTCAGAGGAATCGTCAGCAGGATTGAATGGGCTGATTCGTAAAGCCTTCTGATGTGCTCCACCAGCCGGAATACCCTTCCGTTGTAAGCCCTGATCCCTTCAAAGACTCCGTCTCCATAAAGTAAACCATGATCGAAAACTGAGATTACTGCTTCTTTATCCGGAACCATCTTGCCATTCAGGTAGATTAACCTGCCCACAAACAATCACCCCTTCACTTAAGGTATGGAAAAGTATAAAAATACCCCTCGCCCAAAGGGGCGAAGGGAAATCCTCCGCGGTACCACCCTTTTTAACAGCTCTCTGTCAGCAAAGAGATAGTGCACTTAATGATTTTGATAACGGTATCAACCCGGTCCGGTTTACTTAAAAATTTCAACCGAACGGCTCCGGACCGACTTTCAGTACCTGGCTTTACCGGTTCTCAGCTGCCCCGGCTCTCTTTAAAAAGCTGGTTGCTTACTCCTGTCCTTCCTGGCCGTTGCTTAAAAGATTGCCTTTCATTATAGCTTCACAGCCCTTTGGTGTCAACAGATTGTGGGCACTTTTCAGGCAAATGCAAGTTGTTTCCCATTGATCGGTATGCTACACCGGATAGGCAGAATGATCATCGTCTCCGGAAAGCAGTCGTTCGTCAACCTCATAAAGGTTTTCAGACTTCAGCTCGATCGCTGAAGAGCTTTTTGGTCTGGTGGTATTTACCACTTTTCCATCCTCACAACTGCTGGTCAGCTCGAGTGGAGGCAGTTCGCCTCTTCGTCTTTTGAAAAAATCGAGAGCTACATTGGGAAATATAATATATGAGAGCAGGTCTTCTTCCTGCTCCATGTATGCTTCAATTTCGCGGCGGGCTTCTTCTAGCTGGGGGGCTAACTGATCGGCCGGCCTGCCGCTGATCGGCTCTTCGCCTTTCAAAACTTTTTTAACCAGTTCGGCGTTAACCACTCCGGGTGGGCGACCATATAAACCGCGCAGGTAATTTTTAATCTCCGTAGATACCATTTTGTATCGTTCGCCGGTCAGCACGTTAACCACAGCCTGGGTGCCTACAATTTGGCTGCTGGGTGTAACCAGCGGGGGAAAGCCAAGATCTTCCCGGACCCTGGGCACCTCTTCTAAAACCTCGCGTAAAAGATGGGTGGCCTTCTGCTCGGCCAGCTGCGAGGTAAGATTGGAGATCATCCCCCCGGGGATCTGGTAACTGAGAACGTTTGTATCAACCCCCATCACTTCCCGGGGTACCTCGTAACCGCAGCTGATCTCTTTAAAATATTCGCTGACCTGCGAGAGCAGCTGCAAGTTGAGCCCTGTATCGTAGGCAGTTCCTTTCAGTGCTGCTACCAGGCTGTCGGTAGCCGGCTGGCTCGCGCCCATGGCCAGGGCGGCATTGGCCGTATCAATTACATCAACCCCGGCTTCAACCGCTTTCAGGTAAGCCATCGATGCCATGCCGCTGGTATAATGACAGTGCAGCTGCACCGGAAGGCCCACATCTTCTTTCAGGCGCTTGACCAGGTCGTAAGCATCATAGGGAGCAATCAGGCCGGCCATGTCCTTGATACAGATCGAGTCGGCGCCCAGCGCTTTTAAATCATGCCCGACTTGCACAAAGTAGTCATTACTGTGAAAGGGGCTGATCGTATAACTGATCGCTCCCTGGGCATGAGCTCCTTCCTGTTTGGTGAAACGAATGGCCTGCTCCATGTTACGCAGGTCATTTAAGGCATCAAAGATGCGGATAATGTCGATCCCGTTAGCAACTGACTTCTTAACAAATTCTTCCAGCACATCGTCCGGATAGTGGCGGTAGCCGACAATATTCTGGCCGCGCAGCAACATCTGCAATTTAGTGTTTTTCAGCCCCTTACGCAGCTGCCGCAAACGCTCCCAGGGATCTTCATCGAGAAAGCGCATGCAGGCGTCAAAGGTCGCTCCGCCCCAAACTTCTAAAGAGTGATAGCCGATCTGATCCATCAACTCGACTATAGGCAGCATTTCAATCAGCCGCATCCTGGTTGCCAGCAGCGACTGATGAGCATCGCGCAGTGAAGTATCGGTGATTCCTACTTTTCTTTTTTCCGGGATCATCCGCTCCTCTCCCTTCTTAGTCCTGCTCGGCATCAAGACCGACCAGGTTAACTACCCGGTCTTTTTCATCCAGCCTGATCAGGGTAACACCGCGGGCATAACGCCCCATTAGTGAAACCTTCTCGATACGCTGCCGGTTTACGACGCCGTTAGCGGTTACAATAATAAATTCTTCAAAAGATCTTTTAAGCACTATAAATATCGAAAGCGGACCACTTTGCGAAGTTGTTTTTATGCCGATCATCCCTTTCCCGCCACGACGGTGCAGGGCAAATTCGCTGACTGCCACTCTTTTACCAAAACCTTTCTCGGAAGCAAGCAGCAACTGATGCTCAGCGGTCACCAGATCAGCGCCAACCACCCGGTCTTGTGCGCCAAGGGATACCGCTTTAACGCCCCTGGCAGTCCGTCCCATTGGTCTCACCTGTCCTTCAGGAAAGCGCACAAATAACCCGGCGCTGGTCCCGACAATAACCTCTTTTTTCCCGTCAGTAAGCCTTACCGCAATCAGTTCGTCATCCTCCAGCAGGGTCAGGGCTGTGAGTCCTGTCTTGCGCGTGTTCTTATAATCGGTTAAGGGGGTCTTTTTGATCAGGCCCTTGGCCGTTATCGTCAGCAAAAATCGATCTTCACTGAATTCGGCAATCGAGAGCGTTGCCGTAATAAACTCCTTCTCTTCAAGCGGCAACAGGTTCACCAGCGCTGTTCCACGTGACTGCCGGCCCGATTCGGGCA
>JBFYYZ010000125.1:0-2809 GCA_041309745.1 Bacillota bacterium
TTTGAAACTCAATTGCTTCTTGAACGCCGATGAGGATTGGGTTGGGTATTGCAGACTCCCTCACTTTGGTTGGGAGAGCCATAAACTCCCTCCCTTAGTTGAAAAGAACAACTTATCTCCCTCCCCCTTGAGGGGGGAGGGTCGGGGTGGGGGTGGAAAGGCTAGCATTCACTAAAACCGCAAGCCTCGCATTTCAGACATCCTTCCGCCCTGATCAGGGCGCAGGTTCCACAGTCAGGGCAGATTTCCAACTGGTGGTTACCGTTAGTATGGTTTTCACCTGCTTTTGCCTGGGCCAGTTTTCTTAAGCCCTGGCCGATGGCATCGGGTACACTCATAATCCGGTTGGGACCAAAGCCCACGGAGCGGGCTCCGCCGATTCCCTCTAACTGGGCAACAATTTCATCAACATTGACACCGCAGCGTAAAGCCAGTGAGATTAACCGGGCAATCGCTTCGGTAAAAGCGACTACGTCACTGCCAGCTTTACCGATTTGGGCAAACAGTTCAAATGGTTTACTGTCAGCAGAATTAACGGTTACGAAAAGGTTGCCCAGGGCAGTTCTAATGCTGGTAGTGTGGCCGCTTAAGGTCATCGGCCTTTTGGTTGGCTTAAGCGTATCATCTTTTGTTCCGTCACCGACATTTAGGACCTGTTTGCTCCTCGAGCTGTCCCGGTAAATCGTTATGCCTTTGCATCCGGCTTCCCATGAATTAATGTAGGCACTTTTAACATCATCAATGGTGGCATCCTTTTTCAGGTTGATGGTTTTGCTGACTGCATTATCGGTGTACTTTTGAAATGCCGCCTGATGTCTGACATGCCAGTCGTATTCGATCTCCATTGCCGTCTTAAATAGTCCTTTATATTTGTCAGGAACCTCAGATACTTCAGGAATGCGTCCTGTGCTGGCTATTTCCTGAATCAGTTCGTCACTGTAAAATCCTTCTTTTTGAGCAATTTCAAGGAACAGCGGGTTGACTTCCGGCAAATCGAGACCACCTAAGATATTTTTGCGAATAAAGGCGATACTGAAGTAGGGTTCGATTCCGCTGCTGGCGCTGGCAAGAATAGAGATCGTTCCTGTCGGAGCAATGGTTGTGCGGGTAGCATTGCGCACCCGGTCTTCTGCTTTGCCAGTGTCATAGATGCTGCCGCTGAAATTAGGGAATACGTCTCTCTCCAAAGCCAGTTTTACTGATTCTTTTTTGGCTTCCTCCCTTATAAAACTCATCACTTCCTCGGCCGTGTCAATTGCTTTATCGCTGTCATAAGTTATGCCCAGCCTGACCAGCAGATCATGCCAGCCCATAATCCCGAGGCCGATCTTGCGGTTGCCCTCTTTATGCATTGCCGCAATTTCCGGAATAACATAGTTGCTGGCATCAATGACGTTATCCAGAAAGCGGACGGCTGTTTTGACCGTTTGCAGTAACTGTTCCCAATCTATAGCAGCTTTATCGTCGACAAACCGTCCTAAATTTATTGAACCGAGGCAGCAGGCCTCATAAGGTAAAAGCGGCTGTTCGCCGCAGTTATGCACCACAAAACCATTGGCATCAAAGGCATTGATGCCGGGGACCTGCACGTCGTAGACTGCTTCTTCCCGGTCAGGAGTCAGGGATAACAGAGTTGCGCTAAAAGGCTCCCGGTTTAGTTTTCGCTTGTATGCAGCCAGGGTTTTAGACAGTTTCTCCTGTTTTTCCAGATCGCAAAAACCAATTCGGTCGGCAAATACGGCTACGTTGTCTTTAGAGATAATCAGTTCATGCTGCGGTTTTGTGGTGTATGTTGCAGAGCCATTTTTCCCATTCGGCAGAACTGTTTCCTTAGCGTTGCGCCGCTGTAGGTACAGGTTGCTGATAATCCCAAAACGGGTCAGTATTCTCTGTACAGCTTCCAGTCTTTCCTGGTTGCTCTGGGCTAACCTAATCGAAACGCCTTTTTCCTGTGAACCCTGGACTGATCCGTCGGCATCGAAGAATCCACGCAAAAAACCTTTTGCAAAATCGGAGGAAGTTCCTGTTTCCAGATAAGGAGTAATTAACTTATCACCCGGGCGCATCCCGAGATTTACAGCAAGTTTTCTAAGCGCTGCCAGGCTCATACGATATTCTTTTCTCTCGCTTACTTTCCACCAGCCCTTGAAGTCAGCTCTGTGCGGCAAAGTTTTGGCGGCCTTAAAAGCCGCTTCCATCATACCTGAGGAGTGCTGATCCGGCCAGGCAGACAGCAGGGCTTTATCGGTTTTAAGCGTTCCGTCCCCGCTTAGAAGGCCGATCAGGTATCCCTCGTTCTCGCCATAAAGGCCATCCCAGCTGATGAGCTGACGATGATCATGCAGAACTAGTTTATCGCCTGGTTCAAGGTTTTCTGTTTTTACCCACTCGGTATCAGTCTTCCAGCGGGTTTTTTTACTGACTCGTAGCACCGGGTGATTACCGGTAGCTTTAAACGAGTAACCCTCTTTTGTTGTAACGGTGAATAAAGGTTTTTTGCCGGTGTAAAAGAAGCCCTGCTCTGTTGTTTGGTGGGCTTGCCCATTGATCATCAGGGCTGATTTTTTGCCAATCAGGTCTTTAACCAGTTTTGGGCCTTTGCTGGTCAAAACAAATGTATCTCCCGGAACACAAGGATTGGTCGTCTCGTAAATACCAATCTGTGGAGTTGGGTTAAACTCATTCATACGGTCGATAAAAATTATGCCGGGGTCGCCTTTTTCCCAGGCCTTCTGCACGATTAAATCAAAAACAGCTCTGGCATCAAGCTGGGCAGGGTTGCCTGTTTCCGGATCGCAGTAGATCTGCT
>JBFYYZ010000126.1:0-2592 GCA_041309745.1 Bacillota bacterium
CGCTCTTCCGATCTTGAGCACAGCGATTATAATCCAGCGGGATACCGGCGGTAATCTTGCCGAAGTGCTGTTGAAAATTAGCGATGTTCTTAACGGGCGGTTCAAATTACAGCGACGTATAAAAACACTCTCGGCAGATGGAATATTTTCGGCGTGGATCATGCTTTTATTACCGCTGGCTTTGTTCGCGGTGTTGAATTTGTTGGGGCCTGATTACTTCAAACCGATTTATGATTCACCCGATAGAATGATGTATCTCTATATCTTTATGGGTTTGGAGTTGGCCGCCGCATTCTGGATACGGATTATTATTAATATTGATGCATGAGGTAAAATGAATGGACTTTTTGATGCAATTGTTGACAGGACTGGTAGAAAATCAACAGGGAAGCCAATGGGGTTTGATTTTAATTGTGTCCGGAGCGGTTTTTATTTTCGCTTTGGCACTTATGTCGCTATTCGATGATTTTTTTGATCCCGTGCGCTCCCGTTTAAAGCGTGAAATTAATACCGATTTAATTTCAATGGGCGAAACCAAAGGTATAACGGACAAACTCCGTAAATATAATAATTTATTTGTTCCTTCCAATCTGCCCTTATTACAAAGAACCACAACGCGTCTTCATTATGGAGGATTTCATGGAAGGAACAGTTTATTGCATTATTATGCGATACGAATGTTGTTAATGATTTTATTGCCTTTGCTGGTACTAATGGTCACGGCACTCATTCCCGGAATAAAGAGTGAAAAAATACTTCAGGCGGTATTAATTGCAATTGCGACAGGTTATATGGCGCCCAGCTTTATTTTGGATAAACTTATTGCCAACAGGCAGAAGACTCTTCGCAGAGCTTTTCCTGATGCGCTCGATTTGCTGGTGGTATGTTCCGAGGCCGGTTTGAGTCTGGATGCAGCGATACAAAAGGTAGCTACGGAAATCAGCATCAGTCAACCGGTATTGGCGGATGAACTGAATATCGTTATTCTCGAAACCCGTGCGGGTATTGAGCGAAATAAAGCTTTGCAGAGACTGGTTGAAAGAACGGGTGTGGAAGACATCAAAGGATTGGTATCAACACTCGCACAAAGTATGCGTTTTGGAACAAGTATTGTTGAGACACTCAAGGTTTATTCAGAAGACCTCAGGGATAAAAGAACGCAAGCTGCAGAAGCCGTGGCTGCTAAAATTGGAACAAAACTGATTTTTCCGTTGGCTGCGTGTTTATTGCCGGCGTTTTTGATAGTTGTTATGGCGCCTGCCGTAATTACATTTAAAAATATGAGCTCTATCACTACGCAAAAATAATAACATGCTTGGGCCAGGCATTGGAGTAACAAGCTCCAGGCCAAATTGAGACAATATTTGAGATTTATGCATTACGGCGCTTACCGTTCGTAGAATTATATGTTTTCAATGCAAATTTTTTACCGGATAAATATACAATGAAGCAAAGCAAAAAAGTAAAAAACCTCGTTTTTTGGGCTATTTTAAGTCAAGTCCTATTAACAGCCTGCAATCCCGGCAATATTAAGGAAGCGGAGAGTAGTAGTAAACAGCAAACTGAAGAGATTTTGCAAAGTGCCGGGCTTGATGTAAATTCGGTGGAAGACGCTGTGCAAAAAGCGGAAAAAGCAGCTCAAAGCGGCAAGATGGATCTGGCACAGCTTTATTACATTAAAGCTTACGATCTGGAGCCGAATAATGTTCAGGTTTTGCAAAAAATGGCTGATTTATATATCGAGCTAAAAAAATACGACCTGGCGGAAGTCAGTCTTAATTTGATATTAAAGCAAAAACCTGGGGATTTAAAGGCAACTGAACAGTATGGATTGCTGTTGATCAAACTGAGAAAATATCCCGAAGCAGAAGAAAATCTTACTCGGGTTGTCGCCAAACAGCAAAGCTGGCCTGCTTATAACGGTTTGGGTATTATTGCCAATTTACAGGGTGAACCTCTAAAAGCTGTAAGTTTTTTCAAGAAAGCTGACAGTATTTCGCCGTATTCCCCTGAACTATTAAACAATATCGGTTTTGCGCTCTATTCAGCCAACAAATTGAATGAAGCAGCGCCTTATTATGTTAAAGCTCTGCAAATCAATCCCGGCTTTAAAAAGGCGATATATAATTATGCATTGCTGCATGCGCGCTTAAATAACTATGAACAAGCGTATTCTGCCTTCGCCAAAGTGTCTTCCCCGGCGGAAGCAAATAATAATACCGGCTATATTGCGATGATGAATGGCGATTACGCAGAAGCGAACAATTATTTGCAAGAGGCAATAAAATCATCTCCCCGGTTTTATAAAAAAGCCAATGATAATTTAAGTCGGCTGGAAATGCTGGAAAATCAGTAAGCCAGAGAATACTGAACTTCCAGCAACATTGTACACCAACCAACTTCGGATCGCCCGAAGAGTAACGGATAAAAATTTATCGTGATTAATAGATCTGTTAACATTTTTGGCCCAAGAACCCTGCAAAACTTTGTGCTTTCTACGTTCATTAGAGATACGGGTGCATTTCCATGTCAGATTTTAAGCTCCCTTTCCGATGTTAGGGCGAATGGGCCGGACGATGAAGTTTTATTTCT
>JBFYYZ010000127.1:0-21920 GCA_041309745.1 Bacillota bacterium
AGATAGCCGGTCCATTGATCTCTTCCGATTGATCAAAAAGCCCCTTCTGCCAGTTGCGGGTCGGAAACCCGCCACGGACATTGACCAGATCAAGCACAACACTGGTACCGAAAGCATTCATGGCCATCTTCATCATCGACTCATCCATCAACTCGTACTGCTTCTTTGAGTGTTTCTTAAAGGCTTCCGGACTCTTAATCGTCGTTTTCTGACTGCCTTTTACGGCTATTGCTTTTAAGTTTTTAGAACCCATTACGGCACCGAGGCCGCAGCGTCCGGCAGCCCGGTGATACTCATTCATAATCGCCGCATACTTGACCAGTTTTTCGCCACCGATACCGATACAGGCAATGTTGTAGCGATCACCCAGCTCATCAATGATCTGCCTGGTAGTTTCCTCAACATTTTTCCCCCAGAGATGCGAGGCATCTTTTAGCGTAGCTTTATTATCGTCAATAACCAGGTAAACCGGTTGATCAGCGGCACCCTCAAAGATAACGCCATCATAGCCGGTCTTCTTAAAAGCAACGCCCCAGTGTCCTCCTGAATTGGCCTGTCCCCAGATCCCGGTCTGGGGGGATTTGGCGACAACGCTGTACCTGCCGGTACTGGGGGCCACCACCCCGGTCAGGCTGCCGGCCATAAAAATCAATTTGTTTTCAGGCCCCAGTGGATCAGCGCCTTTCGGTACCTCATCCCACAAATACTTGGTGGCTAAACCGGCCCCACCTAAATATTCTTTGTGCAGTTTTTCGGGGATGGCCTCTTCAGAAATCTTTTTATTACTCAAGTCAACCCTCAGCAATTTCCCATGACAGCCGGACATAACAACACCTCCACTCAATTTGTTAGGACCTTGATAATCTTTAAATGAAAATTATGAAAAAAAATATCTTACACAATATCGTCATAATTTATTCCACTATACAATGACCGGCCGAATATTTCAACACTTTTCAGGCGACAAAAAATAGAAGCTCTAAAAAGATAATTTACTCTTTTGCATTACTGTCAAAAGAGTTATAATAAAGACAATATATTTTCACTTTGAAGAATATTATATCGAAAGGGGAAGATGATTTAATGGCTTACACTTACGGAACTGAAGAGTGGGATAACGCTTACCGGGAGATGATTGAAGAACGGCTAAAAAAAGCTGAAAAACCTTATGTTATGGGAACTCCAGAATGGGTAGCCACCTTCGAAAAGATGGTGCAGGAAGACGAGGAATACAAGAAAGTTGCCAAAAACTGGGAGGGTTCTGTTGTTATCCATATCCTGGCCAACCCGGCAAATGGCATTAACGATGACCTGTATCTCTTTATGGATCTGTGGCATGGCGAATGCCGTTTTGCACGCCTGGTGCCAAAAGATATAGGAGCAAACGCTAACTTTGTGCTGACCGGAGAATTAGAACGCTGGCAGGCTGTGATGAAAAAAGAGCTTGACGTAACCAAGGCTATGATGCAGGGCAAGGTAAAGCTTAAGGGATCACTACCCACAATCGTCCGCTATGTCAAAGCCTCGATCCGCCTGACCGACCTGGCCGCAGAGATTGATACCAAGTTTCAGTCGGATTTGAGCGAAACAGAGCGTTCCGAATATTTAACCTGGTTCAATGATCTGCGTGAAAAATTTGGGTTTTAATCATATCTGAGCAGAAGGGGTGTTTGCCTTGAGCTACGATCGTGAATTATCTTTTGAATACAACAACCCGACAAAAATTATTTTCGGTGAAAACAGTGTTAAAGATATCGGGCTTGAAGTAGATAATCTCGGCGGCACAAAAGCTCTGATCATTACCGACCAGGGAATAGTCCAGGCAGGGCTGACCGCCCGCATCGAAGAAGCCCTCGGGCGCAGGTATGCCGGCACTTTTGACGGCTGCATTCAGGATTCCGGTTTTCAGCTTATCAACGATGCAGCCGACTTTGCCAGGGAAAAAGGTGCTGATATCCTGGTTAGTGTCGGAGGCGGTAGTGTCATTGACACCGCTAAAGGCATCTCGATCCTACTGCGTGAAGGCGGCAAATTGCAGGATTATGCCGGGGTCCAGATGCTAAACCGGCCTCAAACTCCTCACATAGTCGTACCAACCACAGCCGGGACCGGAAGCGAGGTGACCTGGGCTGCCGTGATCAAAAATGAAGAACGTAATGCCAAGGAAACCCTGCTTGACTACTATTTGATACCGAATATCGCCATCCTTGACCCGACCATGACCGCAGGTCTGCCGCCGCATATCACCGCTGGAACCGGAATGGACGCCCTGACCCATGCTGTCGAGGGAATCCATGCCATGCAGCGCCAACCCATCGCTGATGCCATGGCGCTTCATGCAATCCGCCTGATCGTCGAGTACCTGCCACGCTGTGTAGAGGATGGAGGCGACCTGTTGGCCCGGGGTCAGCAGCAACTTGCCGCCACCATGGCCGGGGTGGCCTTCGGTAATGCCCAGGTTGGGCTGGTCCACGCCATCGCCCATTCAATTGGTGCTCTTTTCGGGGTGCCGCATGGTTTGGCCAACGGGATTTTACTGCCACACGTAATGCTCTTTAATGTTGAAGATTGTGCTGACCGTTACGCTCTTATTGCCCGGGCCATGGATCTCGACACCCGCGGTCTGGATGACGTGGAAGCCGGTAAAAAAGCTGCTGCGGCTGTCTGGGAGCTGACCAAGAGAATCGGCCTGACCCAGAAACTGCGTGATGCCGGGGTGCCTGAGGACGGTTTAGCCGAAGCGGCCGAGCTCTCTATGTCTGACGCTTCAATTATCTATAACCCACGCATGGTGATCGACGCCGAAGAAGTGCTAGAAGTCTTAAAGCAGGCCTGGTAGAACTAAGCACTTGGCGATAATGCAGCGGCCGCGATGATCAATTAGTAGGTCCGCAGCAAAAGGTTAAAAACTGAGCTTATTTTCAGGCCACAGATCAATCCTGATATCGTTAACGCCCATGCCGGGCGCACATTTATAAAAAGGCTTGCGGATTAGCTCCGAAGCCTTTTTATGATCACAAATTAGTTTTTAGATGATAGTTCTTAGCTGTATATGTCCTCCAGTAAATCCTTATACTTTTCCGCAATCACGCTCTTTTTCACTTTCAGCGTAGGAGTAAGCTCCTCTCTTTCCATGGTCAGCGCTTCACCAATCAGGCGAAATCTTTTAACCTGCTCAAAGGTATCGAAATCCTGATTGGCTTTTTCTACGACCCGATCGAATATGTTTACAATTTCTGGGTTCCGCAGCAGTGACTCATCAATGCGCAGGGGTACCTGGTCGCCGGTAGAAGCATCACGCATTACAGTCAGGTTTTCATCAAAATCAATATTGTGTTCCCTGGCATAATCAAGCACTGCCTGGTAGGTCGGCTGAACCAGGGCGGCAACGAATTTTTCGTTATCCCCAACCACAACTGCCTCTTCGACCCAGTAACTCCTCTTCAGGGCTTCTTCGATCGGCAGCGGCGCAACGTTTTTACCCGTTGATAAAACGAGGATATGCTTTTTGCGCTCCCCGAATACCAGGTAGTCGTCTTCGTCAAAATAACCGATATCTCCGGTTTTCAGCCAACCGTCATCTGTAAAGTATGCTGCAGTCTCTTCCGGCAGTTTGTAATAGCCCATCATTACATTGTCACCCTTGATCTGAATCTCGCCGTCTTCAGCTATCCGTTCCTTAACGCCTGCCAGAGGGGGTCCTACTGTGCCGGGCTTAAAGCGCCCAACCGGGTTCAGGTTTGAAGGAGCGGCCACCTCTGTCATGCCGTACCCTTCAATTATCGTAATCCCGATGCCATTAAAGAAAAAGGCCAGGTCCTTACGCAGCGAGCTGCCCGAAGAACAGGTCCATTTCAGGCGGTCTACTCCCATCTTCGTCCTGATCTTCGCAAAAACCAGCTTATCGGCCAGGCGATGCTTAAATTTTAGTCCGGCAGATGGCTTTTCCCATTTACTTTGGGTCTGACCCATTTCAATGGCCGCAGCCTCGGCCCAGCGGAAAATCCTGCGGCGCAGGGCGGGGCTGCTGTGTATTGTTTCCATCAGTCGGTTGTGAACCCGCTCAAATAGACGAGGTACTGAAACAAAACAGTGCGGCCTAATTAGCGGCAAATCCTGGGCCAATGTATCAGGCTTGCTAAAGTAGGTAGTTGCCGCAGAGTAAGTTGCCGCAAAATATACCAGGCGCATATAAACATGGGCAAGGGGTAAAAAGGCCAGTAGCGAGTCACCGGGCTTAAATTCGACAAGGTCAACCACGGCATAGACATTAAACCGCCAGTTCCAATGGGAAAGCATCGCACCCTTAGGCAAACCGGTTGTGCCGCTGGTATAAACAATACTGCTTAAATCTTCCGGGTCCACACTTTTCCAGGTTTTTTCATATATTTCGGGATTCGCTGCTCCGAAACGGCGCCCGATTTCATCAGCTTGATCAAGGGTTATGATATTTTCGCCTTCCTCATGACCCTGGCTGTCGATAACGATTATATGAGTCAGTTTTGGCAGTTGAGCGCGGACAGAAAGTACCTTTCCCAGTTGCTCCAGGTCTTCCACAATAATTATTTTACTATCCGAGTTGTCGACAATATACTGTATTGTCCGTTCAGAGAGAGTTGGATAAACGGTTACGGTGACTCCGGCGGCAGTGAGGATGGCAAAATCTGCTACTACCCACTCGTAGCGGGTTTCTGACAGCAAGCTTACTTTATCTTCTTTCTTGATCCCCAGGGAAATAAGGGCCAATGCCAGGTTCTTTACTTTTTCACCCATCTCCCGGTAAGTAATACTGACAAAATCCTCTCCGTCTCGGTAGCGGACAGCAACGATATCCGGATAGTTTTTGATCGTGCCCCAGAATAGTTCATTGATCGTTTCCCGCTTTACAGCACCGAGATCTCGACCTTCTACCAATTTCATTTAGCTCCCTCCTTCTCTTCAATTTTCAATTTTTATACTGTTGGTAGACGCAAACTGACTCAGATAATCTATATTAGGAATATGACCGCTTTTTAATATACCTTTCGCTAAAGGTCCAGCGGTTATTCAAGAAGAGCAACCACATCCTCTTCGATCACCGAGTCTCCTTCCTTAACTTTAATAGCCAGGATCTTTCCATCCTGCGGCGCTTCCACCGGTATTTCCATCTTCATCGATTCCATAATCATCATTGTTTCATATTCTTCGACCTGATCACCTACCTTCTTAACGATCTTCCATACATTGCCAGTAATTGGTGATAGGACCTCTATTGCCATAAAAATCACTCCTCATTCTGATCTGGTAGCATTTATAACTTAAGCAGTCCTTTGGCTTCATCAACTGTGGCCGGTTCACGCCCGATATCTCGCGCCATGCGTACCGCTTTTTCAACGAGCGGTCCGTTTCCTTCAGCCATTTCACCAGGTGCAAGATAAAAATTGTCTTCCAACCCAACCCGGATATTGCCACCGAGAGAAAGAGCGGTGGCACAGAGCAACCACTGCTCGTAGCTCACCCCGATTACCTGCCAGGGAATTCCCGCCGGAACTCGCGAGGAGAGATAAACCAGGTTTTGTGCCGTAGCCTGAATTCCCCCTACAACACCAAGAATACAGCTGACCTGGAACCTTTCCAGTAAACCCATATCCATTAGGGGATATACAGTTTCCAGATGTCCCACATCGAAACACTCGCATTCCGGCTGAACACCGTTGTCTTTCATCGTCTGCAGGTAGTAGATTATATCGGGTATGGGATTTAAAAATTCAATTGAAAATACAAAATCCTGGCGCCGCTTACTATACTTGGCATAGTTCATCGTCCCCATGTTCAGAGCGGCTATCTCCGGTTTGCAGGCCGGAATATGGGCAATCCTCGCCTCGCGGGAAACACCGACCGCCCCGGTAGAAAAATTGATCAGCACGGGGCTCCGTTTGCGAACTTCCCGGTAGATTTTTTCAAAGACCGGGACCGCAATTGACGGGGTCCCGTCATCGTCGCGGGCATGTATGTGAACCACGGAAGCACCCGCTTCATAAGCGCGCCGGGCTTCTTCGCCGATTTCTTCAGCAGTGTAGGGAATGTGGGGACACTGCATCTTATTGGCTACCGCTCCCGTCAATGCGGCAGTAATGACAACTTTATCTTCAACTGTCATCTAATTAATCTCCTTTTCTCTTATTTACCCTGCCATTTGGGTTCCCGTTTTTCCATGAAAGCACTAACTCCTTCAATCATATCTTCGGCCTGCATATTTAAAGCCAGCATGGCCGATAAATATTCCATCGCATGTTCATAATCAAGATCACGCATCGTATAAAAAGCTCGTCTGCCAAGCCTCAAAATGGCGGGGCTCTTCGCATTCAGCTTCTGCATCATCTCTTCCACCGCTTGATCAAGATTTTCTCTCTCCACAACCCGGTTGACAAAACCGATCTCGCAAGCTTCTGCGGCGCTGATCCTTTCACCGGTCAGCATTAGTTCCAACAGCTGCTTTGAGCTGCGGGTATTGCGAATTAAAGTTGCCATTATGATGTAGGGAAACAAGCCTAAATTAATTTCCGGGGTACCAAACTGCGCGTCATCCGCAGCGATTGCGATGTCGCAGGCACTCATCAAGCCGAGCCCTCCGCCCAAAGCCAGCCCCTGCGCCCTGGCCACGATCGGTTTTTTAAGCTCTTTAATCGTTTTCAGCAGGCTGACAAAAACTCGCTGCAGTTCGTGCCGATCGATCGGGCCAAGCTGCATGGCTTCTCCGCCTCCCAAATCCATCCCTGCGCAGAAAGCCTTCTCACCGGCTCCGGTTAAAACTAAGCTGATCACCTCTTCATTGTCTTCATATTCATTAAAAGCCGCAAGCAGCTCCCGGAGCATAACCGGGCTCATCGAATTGCGGCGCTCTTCCCGGTTTAGGATTATCCAACCGGATTGACCACGTATTTCGGTGATGATCGTTTCATACATCTGATTTTCCCTCCCACTGCCGCTGATGATTAAACTGATGCAACCCCTGAGTAATCTTCATTAAACGGGATAGACTCCATGTTTACGGGGATGGCGGAAGATCTGCTTCTCCTTTGTAAATTCCAGGGCCTGGAAGAGGACCCGCCTTGTTTCCCGTGGATCGATAACATCATCAATATAAGCCTTGGCTGCAGCCTGCCTGACATTAAGCAGCGGTTTAATCATATCCGCCATGCCGGCAATGATATTATCCCGTTCTTCCTCCGGCGCAGCATCAAGCAGCTTTTTGCCGAAAATGCTGACCATGCCCTCGGCGCCCATGACAGAAATCTCGCCTTTGGGCCAGGCCACAATCAGGTCAGGATCAAAAGCCTTGCCGCACATCGCGTAATAACCGGCACCGTAAGACTTACGCACAATGATCGTAAACTTGGGCACTGTTGCTTCAGCCACGGCATGAATCATTTTCGCACCATGCCTGATAATGCCGCTCTGCTCAGCCTTGGAACCAACCATAAAGCCGGGAACATCAGAAAGAAAAAGCAGTGGTATATTGAAGGCGTCGCAGGTCCAGATAAAACGAGCTGCTTTATCGGCAGCATTAATATCAATTACTCCACCATACGACATGGGATTGTTAGCCACAATACCGATCGAATAACCACCAATCCGGCCATAACCGGTGATCATATTTTTACCCCATTTTGGTTTAATTTCAAAGAACTGCCCCTCATCGAGAATCATTTTAATCACCCGGTGCATACTGTAAGCCTGTCGGGTATTATCGGGAACAATCTCCAAAATTTTGTCATCGATTAAGACCGTCGGATCTCCCTTAAATTCATGGTGGGGTGGTTTCTGATCACAGTTGGACGGAAAATAAGAAAGGTATTCCTTGATCGCTTGAAGACAGGCCTCATCATCCTCAACCTCCAGATCGCCCACCCCACTTACTTCACAGTGGACTTTTGAGCCGCCTAAGTCGTTTTCGGTGATATCCTCACCGATTACTTCTTTAACCAGGGCGGGCCCGGCCAGCCCCATAAAGCTTTTTCCTTTGACCATCGGCACGAAGTCCGATAACCCCGGGATGTAGGCGGTTCCGGCAAAACCGGGCCCCATCATCGCCCCGACCAATGGAATGATCCCCGACATCAGGGCTTCTTCCTTGAAAAGATGACCGGTATAGGCAAAAAGAGCAACCCGGTCATTATTTTCGCTTGCCCCAAAACCGGTTTTCGGATCCATGCGCGCCCCACCCGAATCCATGATCCAGATTACGGGAAAACGAGATTTGAGGGCAATCTCCCGGATTCTGGTCGCTTTTATTTCTCCTACTTCACCCATCGAACCGCCCTTAACCGTGTAGTCATAAGAAACCAGGCCGGCGTAACGGCCATCAATCTTCCCATAACCGGCAATCACCCCGTCAGCATCGGGTTTTTCCACATCCTCTCCGCCAAGGATCCCCACTTCACGAAAAGTGCCCTCATCAAAGAGGAGATCAAGCCGCTCGCGTGCCGTTAGTTTGCCTCTTTCATGCTGGCGGTTGATTTTGTCCGGTCCCCCACCCTGCCTGGCAATATCGCGCTTTTGATGCAGATTGTCAACATCTGCAAAACCGGTTTCTATTTTTTCGCTCATTATTAAACTGACCTCCTCATAAAAAATTCTCACCTGATACCCATTTATTTACCTGTTGTTGAAACCTGCCTCATTTTTTCAATAAAATGTGTATCATAACCGCCTTCTATAAACAGGCTCGAAGTAACGGCTTCAAGTAAAAAGGGAATGTTCGTCTTTAATCCGCTTATCTGAAAATCGTTCAGCGCCTTTTCCAAGCGCTTGACAGCTTCGCCGCGGGTCTCTCCGTGAACAATCAGTTTGGCCAATAGTGGATCATAATAGGGCGTGATCACGCTGCCGGCTTCATAGCCACTGTCCACTCTGATCCCTTCGCCCCTCGGCTCCACGTATTCCGCGATTGTTCCCGGCGAAGGGAAAAAGCGCTTCGGATCTTCAGCATAGATCCTTGCTTCGATTGCCCAACCGCTGTGTTCGAGATCTTCTTCCCTGTTTGTTAGGGTTTCGCCGGAGACGATCTTAATCTGCTGTTCTACAAAATCGATGCCCGTTATTAGCTCTGTTACCGGGTGCTCTACCTGGAGACGGGTATTTGTCTCGAGAAAATAAAAGTTTCCCGAACCGTCAACTACAAACTCGATCGTCCCGGCATTGCTATAATCTATCCCCTCCGCCAGTTTTCTGGCCGCTTCTCTCAGCTTCCGCCGCAGCTCTGGATTAATAGCCGTTGAAGGCGATTCCTCAATTACTTTCTGGTAACGCCTCTGCACAGAGCATTCCCGCTCAAAGAAAGTGAGCATCTTGCCGTGATGGTCACGTAAAACCTGGATCTCAATATGATGAGGCTGGTCAAGGTAATTTTCGGAATAAACCCGTCTATCGCCAAAAGCAACCCCGGCCCGATCAGCAGTTTCCGTGAAAGCAGCTGCCAGCTCTCCCGGGCTGGAAACCAGGCGCATCCCGATGCCGCCTCCTCCGGCAGCTGCTTTTAAAAGAAGGGGAAAACCTATGGCTGCGCAAATTTCTTCTGCCTCAGCCATGGTGGTGATGATTTCGCTGCCCGGAACGGTGGGCACACCAAGACGCTTTGCCACTTTTCTCGCTTCTGCCTTATCGCCCATTAAACCTATAGCCTCGGCGGTCGGACCGATAAATATCAACCCTTCCGCTTGGCATCTGCTGACAAAGTGAGGATTTTCTGAAAGAAAACCATATCCCGGATGAATTGCATCACAGCCTGTTTTTTTAGCAGCGCCAATAATTTTATCGATATCCAGGTAACTCTCAAGCGGGGTCCTGCCTCCTAAACTAACTGCTTCGTCCGCTTCAAGAACAAATAGAGAATTGCTGTCCGGTTCCGCGTATACAGCAACCGATTCGATATTCAGCTTCTGATTTGTTCTGATAATACGCCTTGCGATTTCGCCCCTGTTTGCAATCAGCACCTTATTAATCAAATCTAATTTCTCCTTCTCACTTAATTGCCTTCGACAAAGAAACTGCACTTAAAGCCCCATTTGTTTAGATATGATTTCCCTCATAATTTCATCAGTGCCCGCCCCAATACGAATCAGCCTACTGTCCCGCCAGAAGCGCTGGATGGGGTACTCCATCATGTAACCATAACCACCATGTAACTGCAGCGCTTCATCGGCCATGCGGTTGGCCATCCTGGTAGCAAAAAGCTTAGCCATTGTTATCTCCTTGGCGGGAAATTCACCCGCCTGAATTAGGCCGGCCGCGTAATAACTAAGTTGCCTGGCCGCCTCCAGCTCTGTTGCCAGTTCGGCAAGCCGGTGCCGGATTGCTTGGAACTTGCCGATCGGACGGCCGAATTGCTCCCGCTCCTGCACATACTTGAGAGTAATATCAAGGTAGATCTGGGCGGCCGCCACCGATGAAACTGCTCCAAAGAGCCGCTCCGGCTGCAGTTCCCACATAATATAGTAAAAACCCTGACCTTCTTCCCCCAGTACATTTTCCGCAGGGACCCGGCAATCCTCAAAAACCAGCTCAGCTGTATCAGAAGTGTGCATCCCCACTTTTTCCAACTTCCTGGATACGCTAAAACCAGGGGTTCCTTTCTCCACCAGGAGCAGAGACATTCCCTTGGTCCCCTCGCTGCCCCGTTCCCTGGTGACAACAATGGCAAAATCAGCCCGGACTCCATTTGTAATAAAGGTTTTCTGACCATTGATGATGTAACTGCCGTTATCGCGATCTGTAACCGTGCGAACAGCCGATACATCCGAACCGGCGTCAGGTTCGGTGATGCAGAGACAGCCGATCAGTTCTCCGGCCAGAGCTGGTCTCAAAAACCTCTCCTTATGCCCCCCGGAACCGATTTTATTTAATAAAGCACAAACCATATCGGTCTGGGCCCCAATAGACATGGCCAGTCCGGCGGAAAGGCAACCCATCATTTCTTCCGCAAGGATAACTCCGCAGAGATAATCACCACCCTGCCCACCATACTCTTCAGGATATTTCAGGCCGAGAAAACCAAGTTCACCCATCCGCCGGAAAACCTGATCCGGAAAGCCCTTTTCTGCTTCCCAAAGGTCGGCATGTGGGGTAAGTTCTTTGGCAACAAATTCGCGCAGCGTCTTGCGGATAGCCCTGTGTTCATCGTTAAATATGGGATGATCGTTCATTTCAGATCTCCTTTTTTAATCAACCACTCTAAAGTGAAGAATATCCTGGAGCCTGCCAACCCTATCCCCGTCGGGTCTGAAAACCGCTTCGACACGCACTCCCGGATAAAGACGGTTGGGATCTGTCTCATCAACTAGATGAGAAAGGTAGTTGTCGCAGCCGTCAAGTTTAATGTAAGCATAAGTGTAAGGTACAGGACGCTTTTGTCCCGTTTCCGGATCGATAAAGTGATAATTAACAACAGAGTAACCGACCAGGATTCCGGCAGGTGAAAGCTCTACAACTTCAGAAGGTTGGATAAAACAGGGGCCACAAACAACCCTTGGCGGAACATATACTTTATTACACTGAGGACAACGGTTACCGAGAATCACTTTGCGATCACGCAGTGCCCTGAGCATCATGCTGCCGTAACGTCCTGCTGCCCACCGATAAGGCAAATCAACATCTGCATGTAGATGGATCAGCTCATCCTTCTCCATTTTCTTCTACTCACTCCTCCCAAGTTAACTGTGCCTTCTTTATCAGATCTTTGATCAAATCCTCCATCTGCCGGTTACCATGGTCTTCGCCCCAGCAGCATCAGGTCCGACCAGTAAGCCCCACCGAAACCAGTGGCCAGGGCAAGATTAACGTCGGGCACCTGACGACCGACGGCGCGATCCATTACCTGCAGGGCTGCCTCTCCGATCCGCAGAAGACCGGTTGCCCCGATACAGTTGGTACAGATTACTCCTCCTGATGGGTTAAAGGGCAGCTCGCCGCCCATATCGGTTACCCCATCCCATACCAGGCGCGGTGATTCACCCGGTTTACAGAGCCCCATCGCTTCAATCCACTTTAGGCCGGCAAAGCTGTAAGGCTGGTATAACTCAACCACGTCCAATTCTTTCAGTGGTTCTTTAATGCCCACATTCTGATAGAGCTCCTGCACCGCTGCTTCCAGGGTGTGTAGCCGCGTGTAATCAACATCGCCAAAGTACGCATGGCTGTGGCGCACCGCCGTGTAGTGGACCCAGGCCGGTTGAGAGCAAAGCTGCCGCGCTTTTCGTTCCCCGGCAAAGATTACCGCCGCTGCCCCGTCGCTTCGCGGGCAAATATCAAGCAGCTTAATCGGCCAGGAGAGCATCGGCGACAGCATTACCTCTTCCACAGTAACCGGGGTTTGTAGTTGCGCATAGGGATTATTGGCTCCATGGGCGCGATCGCGCACAGCAACTCTGGCGGCATCTTCCTCTTTAATCCCGTAACGCTTTATATAAGCCGAAGCCTCAACCGCCAGACCGGGCAGGGCTCCGCTGAAAGAAAAACGATCAAAGATCGGATCGCTGCAGGTGATAATCGCCCCCGTCGTGTCGGATTCAGAATTTTTTTCCCATCCGATGACAAGAACCACGTCAAAGAGACCGGAGGCGGCATGGTGGTAACCGGCGATACCGAGTGTAGAGCCGGTTGTACCGCCTGTAGTCAGCTTAATCAGCGGTTTCATCCAGGCTCCGCTGCCATCCACGCTCCATGTATCAACATAGTTTACCGCTTCAAAATGATCCATGTTGCCGATCACAACCGCATCAATATCATCAATAGATAGCCCGGCATCTTCAAGCGCTGCCCGAACCGCTTCGTTAATCAACTCCACACCATTAACATCATCACGATGACTGCGATGATAGGTTTGACCAAACCCGATTATACCGACTCGCTGTGCCATTTATTCTACCTCCCCTATTCGCCAAGGATGACAACGCAGTGGGATTGGCCGCAGGGCCCGTTAATCCCGTGAGCCAGCGCCAGTTCCACCGGCCCTTCAACCTGACGTTCTCCCGCCTCACCCCTGATCTGTAAAGCCGCCTCAATGACCCGGGCCAACCCGGCCACCATAACTGCATGGGCTGAGAGAACTCCTCCGGAAGGGTTAACAGGCAGTGGGCCGTCAAAGGCGGTAGCCCCGAGACGGGTTAGCTCTGCGCCTTCTCCTTTAGAACAAAAGCCCATTTCTTCAAACCAGAGCGGTTCCATGTAGGAGTAGGCATCATAAAGTTCAACTAAATCAATTTCGGCAAACGGATCCTCAATGCCAGCCATTTGGTAGGCACGAAAAGCGGCATCACGCAAAGCAGGAGCTTCGGCCAGGTCCCTGTCTCCCAGAAAATGGGCTTCGCTGCAATGCGCTATCCCTTTTACCCAAACCGGTTTGCGACCCAGCTTGTTGGCCACATTACGGTGAGCCAGGACTACTGCCGCCGCCCCGTCGGAGATAGGAGAAATATCGTGCAGCTTCAGCGGAGAAGCAATCGGCGTTGAAGCCATCACTTCATCAAGGCTTAAGGACGCTGCCAGTTGGGCATTGGGGTTGCGCAGGGCATTACCCCTGTTTTTGATACTCACATGGGCAAAATCTTCTTCGGTAAGCTTATACTTATCCATATAACGTCTGGCCTGCAGGGCGGCGGCGCCTGTTGCCTCAATCCCCAGCGGTCGGGTATAGATATAATCGAACATCCCATTTGTAATCAGGCGCATGTTCCCCTCAGATCCCTTGCAGTGTACCACTACCAGGGTCGTCCGGTAAGCGCCGGAGAGAATACGCATCATCCCGTACAGCAGGCCGAACGTACCGTCACCTTCTACCGTTGAAACATTACGGCCACCGTCAAACGAGGAGCCGCAGGCATCCTGTACCGCCATGCTTGAGATCGTCCGGCCATCCCAAAAATCGTTGGAAACGGTAATAAAATTATCTATATCCCCTACTTCAAGACCGGCGTCTTGCAGGGCGCCGCAGCTTACCTCGTAAATGAGTTCCGCAAAATTAGCATCGTCCCGTCGGCGGCGGTAAGGGGTTTGTGCCATACCGACGATTGCTACATCGGTCATGAGCCGCTGCCTCCTTCCGGCCTGAAATATAAGAGATCGGTAATAAGCCCACAGCGATCTTCCTTTTTCTTAAAAACAGCCTCCATCCGCATGCCGGAACGCAGCTTTTCCGGTTCGACCTCCCCCAGGAAATGAGTTAACCCGGTATCAGCTCCTTCAAGCTTCACTACCCCATACATATAGGGCGGTTCCAAAGGCTGCAGCAAAGGTTCGCTGAAATGAATTTCCGTATAGGTTTGCAAGATCCCGCGGGGAGGCAACTCTACCCAGGTTGTATCGGCGGTGACACAACGGGGGCAGTTTTTACGGGGTGGTACGAATATCATTTGGCATAAGGAACAGCGGGTTCCCCAGATTTTAGCATGATCACGAAGCTGGGTGAGGAAAAAACTGCTTGTTTTGCCGGCAGCCCATTTATAAGGCATCCTGATTCGACCATCATAAATAATATTCTCTTCGGCAGATCTCGACATAAACCGGCCTCCTTTCTTGAAATAAAATTAGTAGTCTCGATCGGCGATAACTGATCTTATTCTTCCAGACCAAACATCTGCTTGTACTCTTCCTTGGGCGGCATCACTGTTCCCTCACCCAGGGCTACTTCGGTTCCGTCTTGGTTAACCCATTTCATCTCCATACGCACCCGGTTCTTTTCAACCATTGTTTCCACGACTGTTGCTGAAGCCGTAATCGTATCGCCCGGGTAAACCGGTGCCCGGTAACGCACCGACATGCTGATGGCAACCGTGCCGAGGCCTGGTAACATTGTTCCCAGCACCGGTGCTATGAGCGAAGTGGCAATGCCCCCGTGAGCGATGCGCCTGCCGAACATTGTTTTTTTAGCAAACTCTTCGTTCACATGCATCGGGTTAAAATCGCCGGTTATTCCTGCAAAAAGATAGACATCAGTTTCACTGATTGTTTTGCTGAAAGAAGCGCTGTCACCTACAGCTATTTCATTTATTGTTTTGCCCAGTTTAATGCTACTCACCAGTAATCATCTCCTGTTTAATTATTCACCGTGTTCCCGATAGTTGATTAAGTCGACCAGCTTAGTTTATCAGGCTGGCTTTACCGGCAGCAGTTATCCAAGTTCCTCTTCCTGCTGTTTCAGGATCTTTTTCGCGATTTTTCCTGTTTGCGTTTTCGGGATTTGCTCCCTAAAGACAACAATGGCCGGAACCTTGTAGCCGGCAATATTTGCTTTGCAGTATTCCCGGATCTCTTCTTCACTTGCCTCAAACCCGGGTTTAAGGACAATAACGGCCTTGACAATTTCGCCGTATTTCTCACTGGGGTGGCCGATAACTGCTGCTTCTGCCACTTTCGGGTGTTTGTAGAGTACTTCCTCAATTTCCCGGGGGTAGATATTTTCCCCGCCGCGGATAATCATCTCTTTAATCCGGTCAACTATCCAAAAATAGCCGTCTCCATCCACATAGCCTACGTCGCCGGTATGCAGCCATCCTTTTACTATTGTTTCATTCGTGGCCGTTTCATTTTTGTAATAACCCTGCATTACATTGGGCCCCTTGATACAGATCTCGCCGTATTGGTTAGGTTCCAAAATCCTACCCTCGTCGTCCATAATCACCAGCTGCTGACCACGCAGGGGCAAACCGATTGAGCCGATTTTCCGCACCCCGTAATAAGGGTTAAGGGAACTGACGCAGGTTCCTTCAGTTAGCCCGTACCCTTCCAAAATATGCAACCCGAATTTTTCTTCAAAGCGGTTGAACAGAGATACAGGGAGCGGAGCGGCGCCGCAGATCACATAGCGCAGAGAGCTGAAATCGGCGCTGTCAGCCCCGGGAGCGTCAAGCAGGATGGCTAAAATGGTCGGCACGGCGCTAAAAGTAACGGGGCGGTATTTTTCAACAGCTTCCCAGAACGAAGCAGGATTAAAGGTCTGCAGCATAGCAACGGTGCCGCCAATGATCAGCGGGACCATCACCGTTGCCAGCTGTGCATTGACATGAAAAAGGGGCAAAATCATCATGATCACATCTGCGGTAAAGAGGGGGAAAACATCTGCTGCATTGGCGGCATCAATCAGGTAATTCCAATGGCTGAGCTGAACACCCTTGGGCCGACCGGTAGTGCCTGAAGTATAAATAAAAGAGGCAATATCCCCCGGCTCTACCAGCTCATCTGTCAGCGCTGAATCTGCTTTTCCTTCCATCAATTGGTTCAGGAGCAAGCTGCCGCTGACTGCCTCGTCTCCAAAATAAATCCGCTCTTTTAAAAGAGGGCACTGGCTGGCCGCAGTCTCTAAGGTTTCTGCCAGCTCTGGTGATGCAACCACGGCCACTGCCTCAGAATTTGCAAGGACGTAACTAACCTCATCAGCTTTGAAAGCGGCATTGATCGGCCCCATGATTGCTCCAATTTTATTCAGGGCAAACCAGGTCATCACATATTCAGGGCAATTTAAGGCAAGGATGGAAACAACCTGCCCCTTCTTTACTCCCAGTTCTTTAAAACCGCGGGCTAAACGGTTTGTAGCCCGGTCAAATTGATCATAGCTTACCCGGCGATCGCCAAAAAGAATAAAGGGCAAATCCGGGGTTTGTTTAACCTGGTACGCTAAAAGCTCTGGCAGTGTCCGGTAATTAATACTGATCTTACTATCTTCCATCAGCAAAACCTCCCTTGCGGTATAATATTCTGCATCAGGATTACTGAACCAATTGCCTCGAAATGATCTCCAACATAACTTCGTCAGTTCCCCCACCGATTCGGGTCAAACGACTGTCCCGCCAAAACCGCTGAATAGGGTACTCCATCATGTATCCGTAACCCCCGTAAAACTGCAGGGCTTCATCAGCCATCTTACAAGACATACGGGCAGCAAAAAGCTTGGCCATCGAGATCTCCTTGGCCGGAAATTCGCCGGCGTTAATCAGCCCGGCAACGTAGTAATTCAGCTGGCGGGAAGCTTCGATCTCGGTAGCTAGCTCAGCCAGGCGGTGGCGAACAGTCTGGAACTTGCCAATCGGCCGGCCAAATTGGGTGCGTTCGCTGACATATTTTAAAGTCATATCCATGGTGATCTGGGCCCCGGCCACAGCCGACACTGCGCCAAAAAGTCTTTCGGGCTGCAGTTCCCACATGATATGGTAGAAACCCTGGCCTTCTTGACCGAGCATATTTTCCGCCGGGATGCGCATGTCCATAAAAGCCAATTCTGCCGTATCTGAAGCAACCATACCCACCTTGTCGAGCTTGCGGGAAACACTGTAGCCAGGACGATCTTTTTCGGTAACGAAAAGGGTAATGCCCTTTGAGCCGGTTGAACCCGGTTCGCGGGTAACCAGAATAGCGAAATCGGCTCGCACTCCGTTGGTAATAAAAATCTTCTGACCGTTAATGATAAAATCGTCGCCATCCCGCCGGGCGGTAGTCCGGATTGAGGCAACATCAGAACCGGCATCCGGCTCAGTGATTCCGAGGCAGCCGATTTTTTCGCCCTGCAAGGCCGGTTTCAGAAAACGTTCCTTGATGCTTTCAGAACCAACCTTGTGCAGCAATGGGCAAACCATATCCGTCTGCACCCCCACGCCCAAAGCTACGCCACCGGAAAGGCAGCGCATCATTTCCTCTGCCAAAATAACTCCGCAGAGGTAATCGCCTCCCTGGCCCCCGTACTCTTCCGGATAATGTAAGCCCAGGAAACCCAGTTCGCCCATTCTCTTAAAAACTGAAGAAGGAAAATCCTGCGCTTCTTCCCACTCCTCGGCATAAGGGGTCAATTCTTTTAGAACAAATTCACCAATCGTTTTGCGGATTGCCCTGTGCTCTTCATTAAAAATGGGGTGCTCACTCAAAATTTTTGTTCCTCCTTTGTAATCAATCTAGAGGGCCGGTTGATTGATCTGGATGCTCAATCACGGCCCGGCCTGAAGCTACCGGCAAATCATCCTGGTTGAACCAACATAAACTAACGGTTATTGAATTTTCCTGGTTACTCTTACTCTCCACTTCTGCTCTTACGGTTACCGTATCGCCTTCAAATAAAGGATTCCCATAGACAAAAGTAGATTCCCGCACGATAGCGCCAACATGCCGCACCAGTAAATCAACTACCGTGCTTATTAAGGCGGCGATCATCTGGTTCTGGACAACCTGCCTGCCCTCATGGTAAACCTCCTGGCAGCCACCAGCTATTGTGGTATAGGCCTGGATGTCATTAGCAGTGAAAGTTCTACTAACAGAGACAGTTTCACCGATTTTTATTTCACTAATATCCATGCAGCTCTGAGCTGAACCAGCTGCCGGCCACTTTTTTAATCCGCGTAGCAGGTAGTCGGACATCATTTCAGCCACTGTTTCAGCGCTGTGCATACCTCTTTCCTGGTACCAAACATACACCCAGTTAATTGCACCCAGCAGCGTAAAGGAGATTACTTTTTCATTTTCAACATCAAAGTAGCCCTTCGTTGCGCCCTCGCGGATCAACTCCTGTAGAAGTTCTTCGTATTGGTTACGACTGTTAGCTATTTCACTCCAGTTTTCCGGCAGCAGATCGCGCCGTAAATCCATAAAAACTGTCATGATGGCCCGGTTTTCGCAAATAACGGAAATATGCTTTTTGAAGATCGCTTTTAACCGTTGGTCCGGTGGTAATCCCAAAATGTTGACCGATGATATCTGGGCAAGAAAGAGATCCATGGCCTGGCGGAAGATCTGAAAGAGAATATCTTGCTTGCTGCTGTAATAATAGTAGATATGACCCTTCGTTACCCCCATTTCTTCGGCAATCTGATCAATTGAGGCAGCGTAGCCCAGGCGGGCAAAAACCAGCGCAGCTGTCTCCAATATCTGCTGTTTTCGCTTTTCTTCCACTATTTGAGGATCCCGGTATTGTTTATCAAAAATGCTTTCGCCCATGTTGATTTTTTCCCCAAACTGTTTGGTATATTTTATCTGTTTATTTATACTGATTGGTATAAATAGGACATTTCTCTGCTTTTTATAAAATTCCTGCTTCAATTTAAAATATTTTTTGAAATTTTTAGGTAGAAGGAATATAGTGAATTGCGTTGAATAACAAAATATACTATTCGGTATTTATTTGCAGCATTAATATACCAAATAGTTTAACTGCTTCCGAAATATCTATAAGCCAAACTTAAGGAGGACTATTGAGATGGTAGATTTTTCGCTCAACGAAGAACAGCAGGCAATGCAAAAAATGGCTCATGAATTTGCTGAAAAGGAGATCCGGCCCCGAGCTGCAGAATACGATGAATCAGAAGAATATCCCTGGGATATCGTTAATAAGGCGGCAAAACTTGGCCTGACCCATTTCGGCTTCCCAGAAGAGTATGGCGGTGGTGGTGTAACGGACCAGATCACCCATTTTATCGTGGCCGAAGAACTGGGCTGGGGTTGTGCCGGTATCGGCACAGCTATTCTAAGCTCAGGCCTGGCAGCAACTGCCATCATGGTTATGGGGACAGAAAAACAGAAGAAAGAATACATTGGTCGCTTCTGTGATCCCGATCAAGTTCGCTTGGGAGCGATGTGCCTGACAGAACCGGAAGCAGGTTCAGATGTATCAAATATAACTACCACAGCAGTGCTTGACGGCGATGAGTATATTCTAAACGGCACCAAGTGCTTCATCACTAACGGCGGTATTGCCGATGTGCATGTTGTTTTTGCCACAACCGATAAAAATTTAGGCTGGGCCGGGCTAGCCTGCTTTATTGTCGATAAAGACACCCCCGGACTGGCCATGGGGAAGAAAGAGAAAAAGATGGGTGTGCGTGCTTCCCATACATCAGAAGTTATCCTTACAGATTGCCGGGTGCCCAAGGTTAACCGCCTCGGTGGTGAACCGGGTGAACCGGGTTCCACAGCCGGTGCTTTCGGAGCGCTTTCCATGCTTGAACATTCCCGCCCCGGAGTCGGGGCAATTGCTGTTGGCATTGCTCGAGCCGCTTACGAGTATGCCCTGCAATACAGCACTGAAAGGATCCAGTTTAAAAAACCGATTATCCTGCACGAAGGGGTGGGCTTTAAGCTGGCCGATATGGCAACCAGGATTGAGGCCGCCCGCCTCCTGGTCTGGAAGGCTGGCTGGATGGGCAATACGGGCCTTCAGTTTCAGAAAGCCGAGGGCAGCATGGCCAAACTCTATGCCGGCGACGTTGCTATGGGAACAACCATCGAAGCGATTCAGATCTTGGGCGGTTACGGCTATATGCGCGAATATCCGGTTGAAAAATGGGCTCGCGATGCAAAGATCTATCAGATTTGGGAAGGGACGGCCGAAATTCAGCGCCTGGTGATTTCCCGTGCCCTACAAGCCAGCACCAGATAAAGATCTGGCTTTAATCTTTTTAAAAGAGAAAGCGCTCCTTTTGCCATACTGGCAGCTGGAGCGCTATTGTTAACTTACGCTAATGTTAAATCAAATTTTAGTCAAATGAGCGCACAAACGAAACAATCTTCTCGAGGATAATATCCTTGTCATAATCGAGCGGAGCCACATGCTGTGAATGCTCCAGCCAGACCAGTTCTTTCTTCTCTGAGCCGATTTGTTCAAAAATCAGTCCGGGGTCCCGCTGATCAACAGCCAAGTCATCTTTGGCCCCGAAAACCAAGGCCGGCTGTTTGATCTGCGGCAGGTCCTCCCGCACCACAGCAGTAAGCTTGATCAATTGATGCACGGCAGGCAGGGAATGAAAAGGGTAATTGATTTCAACCGCTTCGGGATCGTTGATCGATTTTGGACCGGTTGCAATCTGTTTCAGAAAATATTTGGCAAAGGGAATTGCTTTAAATTTAAGTTCACGTAACTGATAGGGGCTGCAGATAGTAACCACGCCACTGACTTTCTGCGGATGAAGGCGGGCTAAGCGAAGTGAGATGACCCCGCCCATCGATAAGCCGACACAGAAAAGCTTCGAGCATTTCTCACCAAGGCGCACCAGCTCCTGTTCTGCTGATTCTACCCAGTCCTGATAACTACAGCTGTGCATATCCGCAACTTTTGTAGCGTGCCCCTTCAACCTCACCCCCAGAGCGCTGATCCCTTCAGCAGCCAGTTTCTCGCCCATCACCCTGAAAACCTGGGGCGTACCGGAAATGCCGTGGATTAAAAGACACCCGCTGTCACCGGCTTCAAAGAAAAATGGTTCAGCGCCGGGCATAACCTGCGGTAAATCATAATCAACACCGGAATCATTTAGTATCTGGGTCATAGTAGGGGTTCACCATCTCTTTCCCGCAATAGCTGTATTTGATCATCTTCTCGTTACGGACAGGGTAAAGTATAAGTTACCGAAATTCATCCTGCAGCGCTGAAAGTTCTTTCAGGTCAAAGGCCCTGAAAGCTAAAGGATCGCCCTCAAGCATGCTTAGAGATGCCTCAAAGGTCGGCCTCGGTTTTAAGTAAAATACCCCTAAGGGAATCCGCTCTCCCCACTCCCTGGCCAGCTTCAGGGCCGCGTCCCAGTCTTCCTGATCGGTAATCTCTGGGAAATAAACCCGCTTCTTATACCAACCAAAGGTGTTAACCTTATTGAAAGAGGGGCAGGGTTGCAAAATATCGACTAAAGCGTAGCCGGGAAACTCAATGGCCGCCTTGATTGTATTTTTTAAATGCTCCTTCTCACCGCTGAAACAGCGTGCCACAAAACCGGCGCCAAGCACCAGGGCCAGGGCCAGTGGATTTAAGGCCGGGATCGTTACACCGCCTGTTTGCACCCCGGTTACCATCCCCGGATCGCTGGTGGGGCTGGCCTGCCCCTTGGTCAGGCCGTAAACCTGGTTGTTATGAACCAAATGGGCAATGTTTGGGTTACGGCGGATATTATGGATAAAATGGTTTCCACCCTCCCCGTAATTGT